>NZ_CAJCKS010000034.1:0-40354 GCF_903970985.1 Pantoea sp. ME81
GCATCGGGCCATTCTGGAACTTACCTAACCGATTTGGTGAGGGAGTAAACGGTGCTTTCCCGCATTCGCCAGACACCGGACCGGGCCTGACCCCCGCCGGTGAGCAGTTGATCCTTGCTGCCAATCGCCATCGCATGATGATTGATGTGTCGCATATGAATGAGAAGGCGTTCTGGGATACCGCACGGCTCTCAACGGCACCGCTGGTGGCCAGCCACTCTAACGCTCACGTGCGTTGCGCGCAGCCGCGCAATCTTACCGACCAGCAACTGCGTGCCATTCGCGACAGCGGCGGAGTGGTAGGGATTAATTTTGGTAACGCTTTCTTACGGCCGGATGGCAAGCGCGATAGTGATACGCCATTGATCGAAATTGTTAAACATCTGGATCATTTAGTTGAAATAATGGGGCCAGAAAACGTAGCATTTGGTTCGGATTTCGACGGCATCAGCGTGCCCGATGCGTTGAAGGATGTTTCAGGGCTACCGCATCTCTATGCGCTGCTGACGTCACTCGGCTATGATCAAGTCATGATTGAGCAGTTTGCCTGGGGGAACTGGCTGCGCGTCCTGCAACAGATTTGGCAGGATTAGCACAATTCCCTTACCGAATCAGGGTTGATCTGCCCGCTACATTGGCGCAACATCAGCCCGCGTCGTGCATTGCTGCCAGAAAATTCGTTTACTGGTGCAAGCATTTCCAGCAGAGCCTGCTCTGCGTTATTTGTTTTGAGGAAGAAAGTTATGTGGAAAAAACCTGAATTTGTTGACCTACGTCTGGGCCTGGAAGTGACTCTGTACATCTCCAACCGCTAAGACTTTCTGCCCGCCATTCGTGCGGGCATTTTATTTTTCATTCTGGTTATCTCTCATGTTTATTAAAGTGCTCGGTTCAGCGGCAGGCGGCGGCTTTCCGCAGTGGAACTGTAACTGCGCCAATTGCAGCGGCCTGCGCAACGGTACGATTCAGGCTCAGGCGCGGACGCAATCCTCGATCATTGTCAGTGACAACGGCGAAGATTGGGTGCTGTGTAACGCATCGCCAGATATCAGCCAGCAGATCGCCCACACACCCGAGCTGAATAAAAAAGGGGTGCTGCGCGGCACGGCGATTGGCAGCATCATTCTTACCGACAGTCAGATCGATCACACTACCGGCTTGCTCAGTCTGCGCGAAGGCTGCCCGCATCAGGTGTGGTGTACGCCCGAGGTGCATGCCGATCTCACCAGCGGTTTCCCGATTTTCACCATGTTGCAGCACTGGAATGGCGGGCTGCAGCATCATGGTCTTACGCCACTCGAACCGTTCCGCGTCGATGTCTGCCGTAACCTGCAGTTCACCGCCATCCCGATTCTCAGCAACGCGCCGCCATACTCACCGTATCGCGACCGCCCGTTACCGGGCCACAACGTCGCGCTGTTTATTGAAAATACCGCCAATGGCCAGACACTGCTGTATGCGCCAGGTCTGGGCGAGCCCGATGCGGTGATCATGCCGTGGCTGGAGAAAGCCGATTGCCTGTTAATTGACGGCACCGTCTGGCAAGACGATGAGTTGCTCGCCACTGGCGTCGGTAAAAACACCGGCAAAGCGATGGGGCATCTGGCCCTCGCGGAAGAGCATGGCCTGATGGCGCTGCTGGCTGCATTGCCGGCAAAACGCAAAATCTTAATTCACATTAATAACACCAATCCGATCCTCAACGAGCAGTCGCCACAGCGTCAGTATCTGACGCAGCAGGGCATTGAAGTGAGCTGGGACGGGATGGCGATTCATCTGCAGGAGAGCGCATCGTGATCATCACCGAAGCCTTATCGCCACAAGAATTCGAGCAGGCGCTGCGTGCCAAAGGCGCGTTTTACCATATTCATCATCCGTACCATATCGCGATGCATAATGGTGAAGCGACGCGTGAACAGATTCAGGGCTGGGTCGCGAACCGCTTCTATTACCAGACCAATATTCCCCTTAAAGACGCGGCGATTATGGCGAACTGTCCGGATCCCGCAACCCGCCGTAAGTGGGTGCAGCGCATCCTCGATCATGACGGCAGCAACGGTCAGGAAGGCGGTATTGAAGCCTGGCTGCAACTCGGTGAAGCGGTGGGATTGGATCGTGAAGTCCTGCTGTCCGAAAAACTGGTGCTGCCGGGCGTGCGTTTTGCTGTGGATGCCTACGTTAACTTCGCCCGTCGCGCCAACTGGCAGGAAGCGGCCTGTAGCTCATTAACTGAACTGTTTGCACCGCAAATCCACCAGTCCCGCCTCGACAGCTGGCCGCAGCACTATCCGTGGATCAAAGAAGAGGGTTACTTCTATTTCCGCAGCCGCCTGAGCCAGGCAAACCGCGATGTGGAGCACGGGTTGGCGCTGGCGCTGGAAGTGTTCACCACTGCTGAGCAGCAGAACCGCATGCTGGAAATTCTGCAGTTCAAACTCGATATTCTCTGGACGCTGCTGGATGCCATGACCATGGCGTATTCTTTGCAACGCCCGCCTTATCACACGGTCACCGATCAGGTGTCCTGGCACAGCACAAGACTGGTGTAACATGATAAAAGATAATCTGATTCCGGCCTTCCGTCGTGGCTATCGCATGCAGTGGGAAGCGGCGCAGGATAGCCATGTGGTGCTGTATCCCGAAGGCATGGCCAAGCTGAATGAAACCGCGACGGCGATCCTTGAACTGGTCACCGGCAAACAGGATGTGGCCGCCATCATCGCCATTCTCAACAGCCGTTTCCCGGAAGCGGGCGGCGTGGATGATGACGTGAAGGAATTCCTGCAATCCGCCGTAGAACAGAAATGGATCCAGTGTCGTGAACCTGAATAAAACCGCCACGCCGCCGCTGTGGCTGCTGGCTGAGCTGACTTATCGCTGCCCGCTGCAGTGCCCATACTGCTCGAATCCGCTCGACTTCTCGCAACAGGAGAAAGAGCTGACGACTGAGCAGTGGATCGAGGTGTTCCGTCAGGCGCGCGCCATGGGCAGTGTGCAGATGGGCTTCTCGGGCGGCGAACCGCTGACGCGGAAAGATCTGCCCGAGTTGATCAAGGCGGCACGCGATCTCGGTTTCTACACCAACCTGATTACTTCCGGTATCGGTCTGACGGCGAAAAAACTCGACGCCTTCGCCGATGCGGGTCTGGATCATATTCAGATTAGCTTCCAGGCGAGTGATGAAACCCTCAATGCCGCGCTGGCCGGTTCGAAAAAAGCCTTCCAGCAGAAGCTGGAAATGGCGAAAGCGGTAAAAGCACACGGCTATCCAATGGTGCTGAACTTCGTGCTGCATCGCCATAATATCGACCAGATCGATAAAATCATCGACCTGTGCATTGAGCTGGAAGCGGACGACGTGGAACTGGCGACCTGCCAATTCTATGGTTGGGCGCATCTTAACCGCCAGGGCTTATTGCCGACGAGGGAACAGATTGCCCATGCCGAATCGGTGGTGGCGGAGTACCGTGAGCGAATGAGCGAAACCGGCAACCTCACGAATCTGCTGTTCGTCACGCCGGATTATTACGAAGAGCGACCAAAGCCTTGTATGGGCGGTTGGGGTTCAATTTTCCTCAGTGTGACACCGGAAGGTACGGCGTTACCTTGCCACAGCGCACGCCAGTTACCGGTTGAGTTCCCATCAGTGCTTGAGCACAGTCTGGAAGACATCTGGTACAACTCGTTTGGTTTTAACCGTTATCGCGGCTATGACTGGATGCCGGAGCCGTGCCGCTCCTGTGATGAGAAAGAGAAAGACTTCGGTGGTTGCCGTTGCCAGGCCTACATGCTGACCGGCAATGCGGATAACACCGATCCGGTATGCAGTAAGTCACCTCATCACGGCAAGATCCTGGAAGCGCGCCGCGAAGCTACCTGTAGCGACATCAAAATCGCCCAGCTTCAGTTCCGCAATCGCTCCAACTCTGAACTGATCTTCAAGCAGCGAGTCACCTGATGACCTCTCGCCAGCTGGTGTTAGCCAATGGCCTGCGTTGCCACCTGCATCATCAGGCTGATGCGCGTGATGCCGCCACGTTGATTCGCGTGCGTGCGGGCAGTCTGGATGAACCCGACCGCTGGCCGGGTCTGGCGCATTTGCTGGAGCATCTGTTGTTTTGCGGCAGCGAGCGTTTTAAAGACGTTGAGCGCCTGATGCCGTGGGTGCAACAGCGCGGCGGGCAGGTCAACGCCACCACGCAACTTAGCCACAGCGCCTTTTTTTTCCAGCTTCCCGCGGCGAAGCTGTCTGAGGGTGTGCAGCGGTTGAGCGATATGATCGCCGCACCATTGTTGAGTCAGCAGGCTATAGAGCAGGAAGTGGCGGTGATTGATGCGGAATGTCAACTTCTGCAACAGCATGCCGACACGCTTTGTGAAACGGCGCTGGTGGATAGGTTGGGCGGGGCATTTCAACGTTTTCGCGTCGGCAATCAGCAGGCTTTTGGTGACAATGTCACTTCATTGCAGGTTGCGTTGCGCGACTTCCATCAGCGCTTTTATCACGCGAATGCCATGGAGTTGTGGTTGCAGGGCCCGCAATCGTTAGATGAGTTGGCGGAACTGGCGCTGCATTTTTCTTCGATCAGCTCGGCAAAAATCTTACCTTCAAATCTCACTCTCACCCAGTCTCCAGGCGACGTGATGTTGCAGCTGGCAGGTGATGAAAGCTTCTGGCTGACTTTAATGTTATCCGGTGATGAACGTGCCTTACGTGACAATGTCACCTTGCTCAGTGTGTTCTGGCAAGATGAGGCGCCAGGCAGCCTGCTGAGCGCGCTCAGAGAAGCTGAATTATGCGATACGCTGCAGGGACAATGGCTGTGGCAGGATGCGCAGCACGGTTGGCTAGCACTGCGCTTCAGCGGGCCTAAAATCAGTGCGGAGCAGGCTCATCACATTGAACACTGCTTCTGGCAGCATTTAGACGCCATCAAACTCTGCTCTTCGGAGCAACAGCAGCATTATGCGCAGCTGGCGCGGCACGATTTTGCCTGCTTATCGCCACTGGAGCAGTTGCGTGGCCGGGCGCTGGGCTTTGCGCCTGCCGATTATGTGCCGCAGGGGTTCATTGATTTTATAGCCGCACTGGCGCAGGCGCCTTGCTCACGTTTGCTCACACAGCAGCAACTGGATTCGCCAGAATTCGTCCAGACGCAGGGTTTCACGTTCTTGCGCAAAAAAGGGCTGCCGCAAAGTCCGAGCACATTCTCAACGCCTGCACTCTTTTTCTATCCCACTACGCAACCGGCCGTATTGCCACTGTTATCACCGATAGCAATGCCGCTGCCGCGTTTTGCGCCCCGGCAACAGGTTGAAACTTTGCTGTTGCGACCCGCTTTTTATCACACGATGAGTGATGCCGAAGCGCAGGCACGGCAAACCCGGCTGCGTCCAGTGCTGGCGGCGTTGCGGCATGCTGGAGGAAGTGGCAGTTGGCAGCAGAAGCAGGGGGTCTGGCAGTTGGTGCTGAATCTGCCTGTCTGTGAGTCACACGCTTTGTTGTCCGTGCATCATGCACTTAAGGCACTGAACCTGACGCCCCAGCCAAAACCGCAGCCGCATGTCCAAACGATTGTGATTCGGCAGCTTCTTGCCGCCTTGCCCGCTCAATTGATTGCCCCGGCCAGTGACACTCGATGGCTGGCAGCATGGTGCGGTAAGCACACGTCATTGCATCAGCGAGTATCGCATCTGCTCAGCGACTTCACGCCTGATTTAGTAAGTGGTGCACAGCCGCCGCGCTTGCAGCGGGGCATTAAGCCGGTCCCTTGTACCGGAGGCGATCAGGCGCTGCTGCTGTTTATTCCGCTGCCGCTAGCTGATGACAGGCAAATGGCCGCATTGCGCGCGCTGTCGTTGTTGCTGGAACCGCGCTTTTTCCAGCGATTACGGGTCGATCAGCAAATTGGCTATGTGGTGTCGGCACGCTACCAGCGCGTGGCGGATGTCGATGGGCTAATGCTGGCACTTCAGTCGCCACAGATTCCATGGCAAACGCTGCTTGGACACTGCAAACGTTTTTTACGCGAAATCGTGGCAGAGCTAGATGCCATCACGCCGCAAACCTTAGCGGCCTGGCAAGCCACACTGCGCGAACAGTGTGATGCCAGCGATAACGCGGAAGTCGCACTGCAGGGGTTACGACAACAGCAGGGATTGCCGACCCTCACGCGCGATGCGGTTGCATCCCTGACACTGCCCCTTATCCAGCAGCTTCATACCCGATTAATGCGCGAACGCCGCCGCTGGCGAATACTCGTTAATCAGAGTTGAAAAGCGATGTGCTTACCGTTAGGCAAAGTCACATCAATACTTATCTCTCCGCCCAATGCAGCCACGTAACGCCTAATAGTCCAAAGTTACTTCCAAAATTTCTTAGCGAGGAAAATCAATATTCCATACAGTATAAATGTACTTATTGCTAACGTAGCCCAGGTTTTTTCAGGCCATCTGTCATATGTGAATGATGTAATGATCACCAAAAATATAATAGGTATGACAGTGAATACTTGCATCCAAAGGAAATCTTTTAGTAAGCTTTTTAAATTTCTCATAAGATTACATATTTCCTGACATGGTGAGCAAATGTTTTAAATTTTTAATTATTGTATTTTCGTCGAAAAATGAATCCTTGATGACATGGCCAAGAACCGGCTCCACTATAAAGTACATCATTTCTAATTTTTTAGTGTAAAGAACATGATAAAATAATGGGTTTAACATTTTCAATCTTCCAGCTGATTCTGCAGCATCCTGAACAACACCATAAAGCCCTGTCGCCATTACAGGTATAGCCGTCCATTTTCCGACATGAAATCCAGAAATATTTAATCCACGAGTTACAGCTAATGCAATGTATAGGGAAATCCCACTGCTTAAGCCAAAGTTGGATGCTATTCGACTACCATACCCGCTTAACTCTTTAATTATTTTATCTCTACCATGAGAGTTAAGGTTTTTTATTTCATGTTCCACATATATTTGTATTATATCTACTGCAATGCTCTGCCTTTTGTAAATTTCCCGTAGGCCGAGTAAAAATCTAACATCTTCGTCCTTCAATTTAGAACACACGTCGAGATAGTTATCAGTTAAACATGACGTATACCAGCTGAGCCGGGTCACACCAGAGCCAATCTGGCTCATTTGTTTTGCAAGATTTTCACTTACACCTTTGACGGCGTTCTCTAAGCGCAGAGCTAGAGACCTGTCTGACTCGATTTGAGAAATGATGTAGTCGTTGTGCAAGTTGATTTCCTTATCAATAATTCCATTACAGATTGTGGGTATATAAACGAGAACATAGCAAAATACGGTGCAGGCCGCTATTTTTAATTGAACACTCGCCAATCAAATACTGCGGTGTTGTGCGCGCGATCCCACAGTTTTTTCTGCTATGGCAGATGTCATAGTTAACAGGCTATGAATACTATCAGTCTAAAAAACTTTCACCACACTAAACCATTACCCACTGATATTTTTGAATATATTTGAAGGTCACGGGCAAATCTCTTCACTATTCCTCAGCCCGGGATTCCGAGACACTCAATAGATTCTCCCGATCTAAAAGGAACGCTGAGTGAAAAACGTTACCCGTTTAATCCTGCCAATGTTGGCAGCCGCTGCTTTGTATGCACCTGTTTCTCAGGCTGCGGCGATGCATTATGACCTCGACCCCGCGCATACCTCGGTTATTGTGACCTGGACGCACTTCGGTTTCTCCCATCCAACGGCCGACATCCCCAACAGCAAAGGTTCGCTGGTGTTTGATAAGGATCATCCAGAGCAGTCGCGCGTCGATGTTACGTTGCCGATCTCTCAGATTGATACGCATGTGCCCGCGCTGACCAAAGAGTTCCTCGGTACGGAATATTTCAATACGGCTAAATATCCTTCAGCTGTGTTCCACAGCACCAAAGTGGTGGCGAAGGGTGACAATAAGTTTGATGTGGAAGGCAATCTGACGTTGAAAGGCATCACTAAGCCGGTCACGCTGCACGCGACGTTGAATCAACAGGGCATGCACCCGATGGTGAAGAAGCAGGCGATTGGTTTTGATGCTACAGGCGTGATCAAACGTTCGGACTTCAAACTGGATAAATATGTGCCAGCGGTAAGCGATGATGTGACGCTAACCCTGTCTACCGAAGCGTACGCGAAGTAATTCACACTGCATATTAACGTCGCAAAATCACGCATCCTGTCCACCAAACAGCATCAGGATGCGTGATAACTCAAGCCGCTACAGCTAAAGTCTTTTTACCCTGTAACCTTAACCCCAATACTTCTTCTTACTGGTTTTACCCACGCCAGGGTTGCAGCTATTGGTTGGATCCAACTGCTTCCAGTGATCCACATGCTCGCACGATGCCTGATACAGATGCCCCACATTATGCTCAGCCGGATACTTAGCACCACGTTCAGCCAGATAGACTTTCACCGCCTCCTTAAACGTCTTCGCATCGACCCCTTCCTTCAACACATAATCCTGATGATTCACATAACAGAAAAAGTGTCCGCAGCAGGAATCAACCTGCACCTGTGCTGCTAAGTGATCGGGTAAGGTTAAACGCCAGTCCTCATCATTACGGCGTAGCGCCACGTCGAAGGCCACCAGCCTTTCATTCGGGTTATAACCCAGCGCATCACAATAAGAGATGGTGCAACCGCCCACGCCAAAGCGCACCAGGAAGGCATCTGCGCCTTCCCGGGGATCACAATGGAAAAAGCCGCCGCTGTGCCCGGCAAAGAACTGCTGCAATAACGTCTGCAATTCAGGGGTCTGCTGGGCATCGACTTTGATCATCAGATGATGTTGATATTCATCGCGATAAGCCATGATGCGCGGGGCAATAAAGCTCGGCGTGAGCTGGTTAAAGCATTGCAGCGCCCGATCAACAAAATTACGCGGCAGGAAAGGCAGATGGCTGACACGCACGTCCCACTTCGCTTTATTGCTCATCATTTTAGGAATAGCCTGCGGGCCGAGTTTGCGGATCGCCAGATACATATGCTTGGCGTACCGCACGGTTAAGTCGAAGGCGTTGCGATGAATGTATTCTGCCTGCAGCGGCAGTTCGCTCATCTCGGTGAGGAGAAAACGACGCAGTGCCACCAACTCGCGTTCATCGTTTGTGCCAATGTAGAAGGTATCGCTACCCGCGCTGGCCTCAAAGGTGGGCAAGCGCACCGCAAACACCACCACTTTACCCGCGCTGCCAGAACTGTCGTGCAGATAGCGCAGGTCACCATTAAAACGCGCAGGGGAGTCAGCGTTGACATCGCGCAGGCGATCGGCGTAATCATCGGCCCAGATTTTGCCGTCCCAGTCTGCCTGGTCGCCGGTCTGATACTGTTGCTCAGTCAGACTCTTCAGCATTGCTTCCGGCGTTTCACCCAAATCGATACCCAGATGATTGACCATTTCTAAGCGCCCATCATCATGTATACGGGCAAACAGTGATTTTTCAGTAAAGGCGGGGCCCCGGCGAATCAGCGAACCGCCCGAGTTGTTGCAGATACCGCCCACGACAGAAGCGCCAATGCAGCTGGAACCAATCACCGAGTGCGGTTCGCGTCCCAGCGGTTGCAGCGTGTGCTCTAGTTCGGTCAGGGTGGTGCCGGGGAAGGCGATGACCTGACGCGCCTGATCGATCACCTGCACGCCCTTGAGCTGGCGGGTACTGATGATCACCACTTCGCGGTCATAATCATTGCCATCCGGCGTTGAGCCGCCGGTCACACCGGTATTCGAGGCTTGCATCAGGATAATGGCGTCCTGTGCCACGCATACCTGTAGACTTTGCCAAAGTTGTAGCAAGTTTTGCGGCAATATCACTGCCAGTGCCTCACCGCGACCGACACGAAATCCTTTGGTGTACCAGGCTTTATCATCAGCATGGGTCAATACCTGTTTGTCGCCCACTATGCCAGCGAGCTGACGCAACATCTCCTGCGAGTTGGTCATGTTTTCTCTTCTTCGTCATTTATTTGCTGCGATATTGGACAGCCAGATAAACGTGACGTCAATCATTCATCGACACTGATCAACAAATAACGCACTGAATCATTATCCCTTTATCTTTCGTGGGGAAAAGTCGGCGTACCGATAAAAATGCGCGGGCAATCACAATTCAGATCGAAAGAAACTCAGGCGAAAACGTGATGGCAGGCTAAATGCGTTTCACACCATGAAATAAATATAACCGGATGATTTTATTGGCTTTGTTAAATAATGGGTAAGAATTGCAATGTGATAAATATCACAAAAAACAGTGGCTATTAATCCTTGTCAATGCCAGAGGGAATGAAATACATGGCAAAAATGTGATCTCTGTTGCAAATAGAAAAGTCGTTCACCGGAAGAATGAATGTCAGACGCGCAGCATACGGAGTGATGACAATGAGAATTGGCATAGTGATAAGCGGTGGCGATGTTACCGGAATAAATAACTTTGTGTTTCAGATATCACGTATGACGCAGGCAGATATGGTGTTATTTAATGGCGGCATTCCCGGTTTATTAGAAAATCGCCATCAGGAAATGTCACAGCGCGATCTGGTGGACTATGCCATCACTTCCATTCCCGTGATGCAATCAGGACGAACCACGCGAAAATTAATTCGCCCTGAATATGAGATGATCGCCAAACAACTCAAATCGCTGCGCATTGATGTATTAATTATGGCCGGGGGTGATGGCTCATTACAGTTTTTACATACATTAAGTGAATTCGGCGTGAATTGCTTTGGTGTAGGCATGACCATTGATAATGATGTTTTTGGCAGTGACTACACCATTGGTTTCTCTACCGCTTGTGAGCAAGTCTTAAAAGAAGTCTCGAAGTTAAGAAATACCGGCCGTGCATTAACCGGTCGCGTATTCATGGTGGAGTTGCTCGGCGGTTATTGTGGTGAATTGACGCTGCAGTCAGCGATCAAATCCAATGCTGATTTTGCGCTGATTCCGGAGTGCCAAATCCCAACACAAGAGTTGGCAGAGCGCATCACGCAACGACTTGCTGCACAAAACAGTGTGGTAATCCTTTGCTCTGAAGGCTACACCCGCGAATACTCGCCGGGCTTTCAGGGCGCGATTGATACCTTAATTAAACAGATTGAGCCGCTAATAGGGGTACGAATTCGTAAAACTATTATTGGTTACGGCTTGCGTAGTGGTGACCCGACCTGTGAAGAGATTTATCAAGGCACCATTATGGCCAGTGAAGTTGCGCGCTGTATTCAGTCGGGGATGCGCAACAAAGCGGTGATTATTAATGGCAGTAATCGACCGATACCGATTGATCTTATAAGCATGAAAAAACGCCTGGTTGATACCGAAGGGCATCATTACAAACTCGCTAAACAACTGCATATTCTGTGAGGAAAACGCCATGCTGAAAATATTATGTGTCTGTGGATGTGGTCTGGGCTCCAGTTTCGCTATCGAAATGAGTGCCAAATCCGTATTAAAGAAACTCGAAATTGAAGCGGATATTGATCACACCACGATTTCAGAAGCCAATGCTTTTAAATCCGACATGATTCTAACCCAAAAAGCCTTTGCGGATGTCCTGAATGCCGATGCCAGCCCCGAGCAAATCAAACGGGTGATTATTCTCAATAAGCTGACCGACAAGACAGAAATTGAAGAAAAAATCGTGGCGTTTATGAAAGAACGTAATCTGAAGGTTGCTAACCATGAATAGTGTGATCAACTTCCTGGTAAAAGACTTATTAGGGCAGGCATCGATTCTGATCGCCTTTATTGCCCTGATTGGTCTGCTACTGCAGAAAAAATCCGCAGGTAAGGTGGTGGAAGGCACCTTTAAAACGCTGCTGGGTTTCTTAATTATGATGGCGGGTATCAACATTATTGTCGGTACGCTGACCTTCCTGAATACCATCTTCACCCACGGTTTTGGCATGAAGGGCTATATCACCGATGTGGCCGCCATTGCCGGATTAGCCAGCCGCGAGTTGGGATCAGAAGTGGCGCTGACATTGTTGGTGATCTTTATCGTCAACATCATCATCGCGCGTCTGACGCCGTTCAAATACATCTTCCTCACCGGCCAGGCGCTGCTGTGGATGGCAACCATCGGCGCGGTGATTGGCTACAAAGCCGGGCTGACAGGTTTACCGCTGATCCTGACGGGCGGCATCTTCGGCGGCATTATGGCGGTCGTGATGCCAGCGCTGGCTCAGCCGGTGGTGCGCCGAATCACGGATTCCGATGATGTGGCACTCGGACACTTCTGCACCATTGGCTACTTGTTGACAGCGGCAGTGGCGAAGGTGGTCGGTAAAGGCTCGCGCTCAACGGAAGATCTCAAGCTGCCAGACAACTTCAAGTTCCTGCAGGACACCTATCTGTCGATGGCAGTGGTGATGGTACCGATATACCTGATCCCGGCAGTGGCAGCAGGCCCAGAATTTATCGGTCAGTACAGCAATGGCATGAACTACCTGATGTATGCCTTCATGCAATCGATTCAGTTTGTTGCGGGTGTATTCGTATTGTACAGCGGTGTGCGTTTACTGCTGAACGAACTGGTGCCAGCCTTCCGTGGTATCGCTATGCGCCTGGTGCCGGATGCCAAACCGGCACTCGATTGCCCGGTAATGTTCCCTTACGCACCGAATGCCGTGATTGTCGGCTTCCTGGCAACAACGCTGGGTTCCGTGGTCGGTATGCTGGTGTTCCCTATGTTCGGTCTGGCGATGATTCTGCCTGGCCTGCTCACCAACTTCTTTGCCGGTGGCACCGCTGGCGTGTTTGGTAACGCGCTGGGTGGACGCCGCGGAGCGATGATTGGCGGCTTTGTACACGGTCTGTTTATCACCTTCCTGCCGGCCATTCTGGTACCGATGCTCGAAAGCTACGGCTTCACCGGTGTGACCTTCAGTGACTCTGACGTCATCAGTACCGGACTGGTATTGGGTCATGCGTTCCAGGGCAACTGGTTGTTCGTCGCACTCTTTATTGTCTTTATCACTCTGATCGCCTGGTTTGTTAACGGAAAATCCCCTAAATCCCACGAGGAAAAGCTTCATGAAACTTTATAACTTTACCGATCTGTTACAGGTGGCTAAACAACGTGAATTTAAAGCGCTTGGTTCCTTTAATTTGCACTGCCTGGAAATGTTGCCGGCCTTTTTTAAAGCAGCAGAAAAAACCAATAGTCCATTAATGATTCAGATCTCAACCGGCACGGCGAAATATCTCGGACACAAATTATTAGTCGATGCGATTCGCTCATTATCTGAAAGCCGTAATGTACCGACGTGCCTGCATTTGGATCACTGTTCAGATCTCGATGCGATTCAAACGGCACTGGACGCCGGATTCAGCTCCATTATGTACGACGGTTCGCATTTATCGATTGAAGAGAATATTGCCAACACGCGTCGCGTGATTGATATGGCGCGCCCATTGCAGGTATCGGTTGAAGCCGAACTGGGTGCTATCGGTGGTTCAGAAGACGGTAAAGAAGTCGAAATGAACGATGCGTCCTTTACCACCGTAGATGATGCTAAGCGTTTCGTGGATGAAACAGGCGTTGATATGCTGGCCATCTCCATCGGTACTGTACATGGACTGTATACCGGTAAAGCGCATATTCAGCATCAGCGTCTGGCCGATATTACTGAAGCGACTAAAACCCCGTTGGTGTTGCACGGCGGTACGGGCGTGAGTGATGAAGACATGCGCCTGGCCGTGCGCAGCGGTATCGAAAAAGTGAACGTCGGCACGGAAATGAATGTGCAGTGGGTGGCAAACTGCAAGCAGACGTTTGAAAAAGGTAAAGTGAATGACAGCGTACGCAACTTCCTGGTGCCCGCAAATGATGCCGTTACCAATGTGCTGGTAGAAAAGATTTCACTGTTCCGTTAAGTACGACTCACTCATGACGTAATAAACCTGAGGTGCCCTGGCGCCATTCGGGGCAGGAGACGCTATGTTTGGATTCTTGAAAAAGGGCTCAGAAAATAAGAGCCAGGATTCACAAAAAATAGATCTTCAGGCAGAAACCATCAGTGGAAAAATTAGCGAGCTGGAACAACAGCTCGCTGTTAATCCGCAGGCAGTTGATACGCAGAAACAATTAATGCTGGAATATAATCGTGCATTAAATATCTTTGCGAAAAGCCGCCGTTTTCGTCAGGAAATTGATCCGCTGTTCGTTAAAATTGATGAACTGCGTAATACCATCCGCAAATCAATTTAAGGAGGCAGTATGAGTATTAAGCGACTGCTGCAAGAAGCGAATGCGATTCAGGTGGGGATCAGCGCCACGGACTGGCGCGAAGTGATCGCGCTGGCCGCACAACCGTTGGTAAGCGGTGGATATGTGAAGGATTCGTATCCGGAGGCGGTGATAGCCAATACCCTGACGCACGGCGCTTATTATGTGTTTGAGGAAGGGATAGCCATTCCGCATGCGCGTCCGGAAACGGGCGTGCTGAGAGATTGCTTCAGCATGATTGTGCTGGATGAGCCGATCTCTTTTGAGGGTAGTGACAAAGCCGATATCGTGATCATGTTCGGTGCGCGCGACAGCAATGCGCACATCGAAGAGGGCATTCGCGCGATCGTCTCGTTACTGGAAGATGAAGAGACGCTGGTGCGGTTACGTCAGGCCAGCAGTGTGGCGGAGGTGATAGAAATCCTATGACTTCTCACACTGCAGAAAAGGTGGTGGTGCTGGTCAACGGCATTCCCGCGTCGGGGAAAAGCACCCTGACACGCGCCATGGCGGAGCAGTTTGGTTTTCCAGTGCTGACGCTGGACAGCCTGAAAGAACCGTTTATGGCCAGTTTCGCGCCGGTGGACCGACTGCGTAACCGGCAGTTGGGGTGCGCGGCCTATCAGGCGATCTGGAAAGTGGTCGGACAGGCTCCCAACTGCTGCGTTTACCTGATTGACGCCTGGTTTGGTTTCCAGCCCAAAGAAGTGCTGCAGGAAGGATTGCAGCAGGCGGGCATTACCCGGGTACTGGAGCTGTGGCTTTCCATCACACCGGACGAAGCGGTCGTGCGCTATCAGTCACGATTGACCGATCGCATGCCAGGCCATCCAGGTGTCGAGTACCTGCCGGAACTGCGAAAGCTGGCGGAAACGGCGCAGCCGATGGCGCTCGGACCGGTGCTGCAACTTGATGCGGCCGACCCGGATGAAGCGGCCGCGTGTGCCTGGTTGCAGCGTCAGCTGCGGCTGCCGGTGAGTGCTCAGCCCGCTTTGTCTGCATCAGGTTGAAAGAAGTCCGCCAGTAAGGCGCTGAACTGTTGATCGTGTTGGCGATCGTCAGCCAGCTGGCGGCAGATTTCCCCTAAAGCCCGATAGAGTTGATCGGTGGCCAGTTCGCCCTGATTGAGCGTGGCAATCTCATCCATCTCCGCCGCCCAGCGCCAGGCTTTTGGCAGCATATCCGGGGCGGCTTTTTCCATTCGTTTCAGCAGGGCCTGCTGGCTCTCCTGCATCTCTTCGCGCAATGCCTCGGCGGCTCCCACGCGGCTGGCATTAATCAGCATCGCCGACGTCAGCAGGGTAATGCCTTTGTTGATACCGGCGTACGCCATCTTCAATGCTGAGGCGGCGCCGTTTTCAGCGTTCATCACCCGTATCCGCAATCCATAATCACTTAACTTCGCCAGTTTCCCGGCATGGGGCCCTGCAAACCAGAAGCGTGGTCCGGTGGGATTTTGCTCGCCCGGCGGCAAGCCAATAATCGCTGCATCAGCAAAGGGTGTGCCGGTGCTTTCGATCACCTGAGCCACCTGCTTTAGCGTCTCCGGACTGATGGCGTTGCAATCTACATACAGCGGCTTATGTGCGGCAGCTTGCAGAAGCGGGGCCATCTGCTGCGCCCAACTGAGTGCCGATTCGGGCGGCAGGATCGACAGGATAATATCGGCCTCACACAGTGCCTCTGCGCTGCAGTTGGCAATATTGGCTTGTTGTGCACGCTGTTGAGATTGGGCGGAGCGTTGGCTTAGCGGGGTAATCACCCGCGCCCCGTGCTGGGCAAGCACAGCCCCGATGGCCGCGCCCATAGCGCCGGGTGCGGCGATAGCAATAGTCGTCATCACGATAACTCCTTCAGGCATTAACTTCTCAGTATGGAACGTGCTAAAAGGATCGTGTGCAGGGAAGTGCAAGCAAATACAACCGTTAACCCGGCGAAAAGACGCGCGTGCTGAGAAAATCAATTAACGCGCGGACTTTGGGTGAAGGATGTTTACTGGCGGGCCACAGCAGATGAAACACATTGCGGTGACAGGCGTAATCGCTAAGGATTTCGACCAGTGTGCCTTGCGCGAGGGCTTCCCGCACTGAGAAATCAGGCAGCATAGCAATCCCTAAACCTCGCTTCGCAAAACAGACTCGCGTCTCGATGTTGTTGCACACCATGCTGCAAGGCAAAGCCAGCTCATGTTCATTTTCATAACCGCGTAGTACCCAGCGTTCCAGCTTGCCGGTGGTGTTGAAGCGATAATGCAGGCAGGCATGATGTTGCAAATCTTCCGGCATCTGCGGCGTGCCGTGACGCGCCAGGTAATCGGGTGACGCGACGGCAAGCGAGCAGGCATAACCCAACTTGCGCGCCGAAAGACGAGAATCCGTCGGCGGGCCGCCACGCATGACCGCGTCATAGCCTTCGGCAATCACATCCACCAGGCGATCGCTAAAATCGAGATCCAGCTGAATATCAGGATAGGCCGCCATAAAATCACCCAGCGCCGGCAAAATCAGTGAGCTAACGATTGGCAGGCTGAGTTTTAATCGCCCGGTCGGACGCTGTGCGGCCTGCGATAATTCGCTTTCGGCTGCTTCTATCTCGGCAAGAATACGCCTGCTACGCTCCAGAAACAGCGTGCCTTCAGCGGTGAGGGTGATGCTACGCGTGCTGCGGTGAAACAGCCTTACACCCAACCGGTCCTCCAGACGGGCGATACTCTTCCCGACCGCCGACGCCGTAACCCCCAGATGTCGTCCCGCCGCCACAAAACTGCGTGTTTCTGCCACCTGCACAAACACCATAAATCCGTTAAAACTATCCATCTCTGCTCACCATTGCGGACTTAATTGTCCGATATGACAAGAAATACACCCCACTTTTTCTGGAATCAAGGAATGACTACTGTCGTGGAACACATTATCCAGGAGAGTCGTTATGCCGGATTCAGATTCACACCAGAGAGAAAGTATCCGTTTGCCATTGATCCCTTTACTGACGCTCAGTCTGGCGGCGTTTGTCACCATCGTTACCGAAGCCTTGCCCGCCGGATTACTGATACCCATGGCTCAAGATTTACAGGTATCAGTGGCTGCTGCGGGCCAGAGTGTGTCGACTTTTGCGATAGGTTCCCTCCTGGCTGCCATACCGCTGATGGCCTTGTTGCAGGGCATACCACGACGTCGCCTGCTGCTCTTTGCGCTGGCAGGATTCACCGCCGCCAACGCGGCAACCGCGCTAGTGAGCCACTATTCATTGATGCTAGTGGCTCGGATTCTGGCCGGTATGGCAGCGGGTCTGCTGTGGGCGCTATTGGCGGGTTACGCCGCCGCCATGGTACCGCCTGAGCAGAAGGGCAAAGCCATCGCCATGGCGATGGCCGGCACGCCCCTGGCGCTGGCGTTTGGCGTGCCGCTGGGAACCCTGGTGGGCAACGTAATTGGCTGGCGCCTGAGTTTTGCCGCACTGAGTGGTTTATCGCTGCTGCTGATGCTGATATTGCGGCTGACTGCGCCACAGCAGCCAGCAGACCCGGCGCAGCAGCGTTTGCCTTTGCGCCAGGTGTTAATACTACCCGGTGTGGCCAGAGTGCTGATGCTGGTGCTCTGTGTGGTGCTGGCGCACAACATCCTCTACACCTTTATCGTGCCATTTTTACAACCTGCCGGGCTGGCCCCCTGCGCTGACGCGATATTGCTGATGTTTGGTATCAGTTCGCTGATCAGCATTGTTATCACAGGCTGGTGGGTGGACCGCTACTTACAGCCGATGTTGTTGATCAGCATTCTGTTGTTTATGGCTGCCGCGCTGCTGCTGCAACTGTTTTCCACCTCGGCAATGGCAATCGGGTTAGCGGCCATGTTGTGGGGATTGGCGTTTGGCGGAGCGGCCACACTGTTCCAAACCGCGATGGTGGAGCATGCCGGTAATGCGGTGGATGTTGCGCAATCGATGCTGGTCACGGTTTGGAATCTGGCGATTGCCGGCGGCGGAATCCTCGGGGGGGCGTTGTTGCATAGCGTCGGCGTCAGCGGTTTTGCCCCGGCACTTTTATTACTGCTGACGGTGGCACTGTGGACGATTTGGCAGGGAAGAAAACGGGCCGCAAGCGCTTATGGTCATCCCGGATCGTGATAATAACCGCATGATTTGATAAGGCATATTTCATACGCTCAACCAGGCTTGATGGATGTTCTGCATGATATTGCGCATCCATCAAGGAGACCTGTATGAAAATTGATTTGCACGGTAAAACCGCATTAGTCACTGCCTCAACGGGCGGCATTGGCTTCGCCATCGCTCAGGGATTGGCTGAGAGTGGGGCCGAAGTGGTGCTTAACGGGCGCAGTGAAGCCTCGGTAAGCCGCGCGCGTGAGAAGCTGAATGGATTGGTGGCGGGGGCCAAAATTCATACTTTTATCGCCGATCTGGGTAGCGCGCAGGGCGTGAAGCAGTTGCTTAACGGGTTACCGCCCATCGATATTCTGGTCAACAATGCGGGGATTTATGGTCCGCAGGACTTTTACGCCACCGATGATGAAACCTGGGAAGCGTACTGGCAGACCAATGTGATGTCGGGCGTACGTCTGTCTCGCGCTTTGTTGCCGGAGATGGTGAAACGCGGTTGGGGGCGTGTGGTGTTTATCTCTTCTGAATCGGCGCGCAATATCCCCGCGGATATGGTGCATTACGGTGTGACCAAAACCGCGCAACTCTCCCTGGCGCGTGGGCTGGCGAAAGTCGCGGCAGGGAGCGGCGTGACGGTAAACAGTGTGCTGCCTGGCCCTACGATCTCCGATGGCTTTGCCGCGATGATGGAAGACGAGGTAAAACGTACCGGAAAATCGTTAGAGGTGCTGGCAAAAGAGTTTGTGATGGCACAGCGGCCGAGCTCGGTGATTCAGCGCGCGGCAACGGTCGATGAAGTTGCCAATATGGTGGTATACGTCTGTTCACAACAGGCATCAGCAACCTCCGGCGCGGCGTTGCGCGTTGATGGCGGTGTGGTGGATGATATTGTTTAACCATTTGATGGTAAGCACAAAACCGTAGCGGCGTGATTTATCGCGCCTTCTGACAGCTATCAAACTGCCAGAAAGCATAAATCATTGCGCTGCTACGCTATCGACATGCAAAACACCAAGACAAAAGTTTACACAGCAACGCTTGGTGTTTCTGCTGCAAGTGAATAAAATGCCCGCACTTTACTCTGGGGCGATGGCATGACCAAATCAGCACAACGCGCAAAATGGATTCTGGCACTGCTTTGTCTGGTGCTGGCGTTTTGTCTTGCCCAGCGTAGCTTTAATTTGCCGAGTGCCCCTCAGGCGCAGATCAGCGCCTCGTCGTTCAGCGATCATGAAACGTTCGGTGGCGAAAAACTCTGCTCCATCAGCGGAAAATCACTGCACGCGGCTGCCCCGATTATCGACAGCGTCATGCCGTTTTTATTGATGGTCGTGGCTCTGTTTACCACGCTATGCACTTCTAATGCGGTTAGCGCCTATCGTCGCGAACCCCTCTTTCCGCCGATACAGCGGCGGCATCTGACCTTCTGTGTCTTCCGGGAATAACACCACGCTGTCCATCGCGTAAACCTTGTTATTCACCGGAGAAAAATTCATGAATCTCTTTATCAGGAGCCTGCTGCTCCTGTTGGTCAGCTGCACGAGTATTGTGCACGCTGCCGACACAGGCTGGCTGCGTAATGCACAAAACAGCCATGCAGAAGTGCGCTTACGCAGCGCAAACAATGGCGCCGATGCGCAAATATTGCTGGATATCCGCCTGGAAAAGGGTTGGAAAACCTACTGGCGGTCGCCGGGCGAAGGCGGCGTGGCCCCTGAAATTCGCTGGCAAACCCCCGATGTCAATGCCACGTGGTATTGGCCAGCACCTGCTCGTTTTGACGTGAGCGGACTCACCACCCAAGGCTATAAAGGCGATATCACGCTGCCGATAGCGTTGGCGAAGGTGTCAAATAAACACCTCGCCGGCACGCTCACGCTGTCGACCTGTAGCGATGTCTGCATTCTGACCGATTTCCCTTTCACGCTGGATCTCGACCAGCAGGCTGACCCCGATTTTGCCCGCGATTACTCCCGGGCGATGGGGCAGATCCCCGCTGAAAGCGGTTTGACCGATCAACTGGACGTCAGCAACGTCAATAGCGAACTCCAAATCCGCGCTCAGCGTCAGGGTGGATGGACTAAACCTGAGCTGTTCTTCGACTATCCACAAGGGAGCATGCTGGCTGCACCGCAGATCACGGTGAAGGGCGACATACTCAGCGCTCGGGTCGCGGTCACCGATGAGTGGGGCGAAGCAGCACCCGATTTGCGCGGTAAAACCTTGTCGCTGGTGGTTGTTGACGCGGGTATTGCCCAGCAAAGTTCGGTGATCATCGGCGCTCAGCCCCTGGTCTCCGACAGCACATCACAGACCCTATGGTCGGTGATATTGCTGGCGCTGTTGGGCGGATTGATCCTCAATCTGATGCCATGTGTGCTGCCGGTGCTGGCCATAAAACTCAGCGGTCTGGTGCAGCAACAAGGCCAATCGCGGCGTCAGACCAGGCAGCAGTTTCTTGCCTCCAGCGCTGGGATCCTGTTTTCGTTCCTGCTGCTCGCGGCGTTGATGACCGGCCTGCGGCTAAGCGGGCAGGCGCTGGGCTGGGGCATCCAGTTCCAGAGCAGTGGTTTCCTGCTATTGATGGTACTGGTGATGTTCCTGTTCACCGCCAGTCTGTTCGATTTACTGCATTTCCGTTTACCTTCAGGCCTTAATACTCGACTGGCAACGCAGGGCGGTAGCGGGCTGCTGGGGCATTTTGGTCAGGGGGCTTTTGCCACGTTATTGGCGACGCCGTGCAGCGCGCCGTTTCTCGGAACCGCAGTGGCCTATGCGCTTACCGCACCCTTGCCGCAGTTATGGTTGCTGTTTGCGGCATTAGGTATCGGCATGAGCTTGCCATGGCTGTTGGTGGCGGCATTGCCAGGTTTGGCGCGCTGTCTGCCGCGTCCGGGACGCTGGATGATTCATCTGCGTACTCTGCTTGGTCTGTTAATGCTGCTCGCCACCTTCTGGCTGGTCACGCTGTTGATCCCGCATTGGGGTAGCACCGTTGCCACGGTACTGGGTGGCGTATTGCTGCTGGTGCTCTGTGGCTGGTTAATTCAGCGTCGGGCGCTGCAACAAGCCGGTGTGGTATTTATCACTCTGACGTTGGTGGGGGCGGTATTCCTGATGACGCGCATTGAGCCAGAGGAGGAAACGCTCTACTGGCAGCCGCTGACCGAAGCGGCAATCAATCAGGCACTGGAGCAAGATAAGCGCGTGTTTGTCGATGTCACCGCCGACTGGTGCATTACCTGCAAGGTGAATAAATCCCGCGTGCTGAATCAACCTGACGTGCGCGCCGCGCTGAAAGCCGACGATGTGGTGCTGCTGCGCGGTGACTGGACCCAGCCCGATCCGGCGATCGGTGAATTCCTGCGTAAACGCGACCGTGTCGCCATCCCTTTTAACCAAATTTATGGCCCGGCACTGCCGCATGGCCACATTTTGTCACCGTTGCTGAGTCGTGAAGCGGTGATTTCTACTCTCTCTGAGGCCAAAAAATGATGAAAAAATCCCTGTTACTGTCCCTGATGTTTCTGACTCTGCCTGCGCTGGCGGCGGCACCCTTTACACCTGAACAAGAGGCACGCATCAAACAGCTGATTCGAGAAACGCTGGTGCAGAATCCGGCGATTCTGGCCGAAGCAGCGGATGCCTTTGATAAAGAAGCGGCGAAACAGCAGCAGAGCGTTGTCGCGCAGATGGTGAAGAAAAACCACGATGCCTTGTTCAACGATGCGGGTTCACCACGCATCGGCGCTGAAAAACCCGCGCTGACGCTGGTGTACTTCACGGACTACAACTGCGTGTTCTGTAAGAAATTCGATGCGGATATTGAGAAGCTGCTGAAAACCTATCCACAGGTGGCGGTGGTATTGAAACCGCTGCCGTATCGTGCCGAGACATCATTGACCTCCGCGCGTCTGGCGTTAACGGTTTGGGAACAACAACCTAAAAACTTCCTGAAACTCCATGAGCGCTTAATGGCGAAAAAGGGTAACCACGATGAGGCGAGTATTGCCGCGGCGCTGGATAAAACCGGTATCAAGCTGAAAGAACCTAGTAAAGCCAGCCTCGACACCATCAATGAGAATCTGACGCTGGCGCAGCAGTTAGGCGTTCAGGGCACACCTGCTACGCTGGTGGGCAATGAGCTGATCAGCGGCGCGGTGCCTTATGCGCAACTGGAGGCGGCAGTGAAGGGCGCGTTGCAGGCGAAGCCATGACGCGCATTAAGCGCTGGCTGCGTGAAGCAGCAGTGCTGGTGCTGATCGCCGCGGCGATAATCTGGGGCATGGATTGGCTGCGCGCGCCGCAGCTGCCAGCCGATCTGGCACAAAAGCCGCTAACGACGCTGCAAGGCGAAGTCAATCTGGCCACATTAAGCCAGGACAAGCCGGTGCTGGTGTATGTGTGGGCCACCTGGTGTGGGGTGTGCAAACTTACCACGCCAACGGTGGCTGCACTGAGCCAGAACGGTACGCAGGTGGTGACTGTGGCGCTGCGATCGGGTGATGACCCGCGTGTCGCGACCTGGCTGGAGAAGAAAGGTCTGCGCGGTCCGGCGGTGAACGATGAGAACGGTGCAGTGAGTCAACGCTGGGACATCAGCGTGACACCGACCTTTATCGTATTGCAGCAGGGCAAAGTGGTGAGCAGCACCACCGGCTGGAGCAGCAGTTGGGGATTGAAATTGCGGCTCTGGTGGGCGGAAAAATTTAGCTAGCGCGTAAGTGAATGTCAGATCGCCCTAAACAGCGTATTGACTGACAGATAGGATTACTGCTTAGCCAGGCTGTCACTTCTCGGAGTGGCAGCTTTTCGTGCTAAGGCAAACGAATGACGTGAAGGCACCGCGTTAGCGGTGCGGGGACCGCCAGCCCCAAAGGGGCCCCAGACTGCGTTCACGCTGGTCGTTTAACAGACAAGCGGTAATCCAGCAGGAACTCATGCACTATCCAGAGATGCAACTGCATGTGTATCCGCTATCTACCGCGCTCCGAGAAAATCCTCACGCTGCGGTGTAAAGGTATCAAGCAGGGTACCCGCTTCCAGACAAACGCAACCGTGCACCACATTGGGCGCT
Organism: Pantoea sp. ME81; assembly: GCF_903970985.1. Lineage (NCBI taxonomy): Bacteria > Pseudomonadati > Pseudomonadota > Gammaproteobacteria > Enterobacterales > Erwiniaceae > Pantoea > Pantoea sp. ME81. The sequence continues at coordinate 23,449 of NZ_CAJCKS010000034.1, forward strand.
TTATACAACGTATCTCCAGCGCCGACCTCCTGCGTAAGCCCATCAATCGTAAAAGCGAAACGGCCCGACAACACGTAGGTCAGTTGTTCATGTGGATGATGATGCAACGGTCCAACCGCATCCTTCTCAAAGGTCACTTCGACTGCCATCATCCGTCCCCCGTGGGCCATGACTCGCCTCTTCACGCCGTTACCGAGGTCTTCCTGAGTGGTTGCGCTTTTATAAATAAACATGGGTTCTCCTCACCAGTGACTTCATTAATGTGTGATGTAACTCACACCAAAAGGGACATTTCAGGGCTGCATTTTAGCGCACCTTGATTAAAATGAAACAGTGTTTCAATTTAATTTGAGGATGGATCATGAAAATCGCTTTGATGATGGAAAATAGCCAGGCCGCTAAGAACGCAACCGTATGGAAAGAACTGCAAAACGTCGCGCAACCGCTCGGCCATCAGGTATTTAACGTCGGCATGAGCGACGAGCAGGATCATCATCTGACTTATATTCACCTCGGCATCATGGCCAGCGTCCTGCTTAACAGCAAAGCGGTGGACTTTGTGGTCGCCGGTTGTGGCACCGGACAGGGCGCCCTGGTATCGCTCAACCTGCATCCTGGCGTGGTGTGTGGCTACTGTATCGATCCCGCTGATGCCTATCTGTTTGCTCAGATCAACAATGGCAATGCGCTTTCGCTGCCGTTCGCCAAAGGTTTTGGCTGGGGTGCAGAACTGAATCTGCGCTTTATCTTTGAGAAAGCCTTCACCGGCGAGAAAGGCCTGGGTTACCCGCCTGAGCGTAAAGAGCCGCAGGTGCGCAATGCGGGCATTCTCAATGAAGTCAAAGCCGCGCTGCTGAAAGACAATTACCTGGATTCGCTGCGTGCGCTGGACCCTGAGTTAGTAAAAACCGCAGTGAGCGGGTCGCGTCTGCAGGAGTGCCTGTTCGAACACGGACAGAATCAGGATATCGTGCGATACGTGCGTGAATTGCTGTAATGCGCTGCTGTTAAGCGGATCTTGCTACTCAAATCAGGTGCGCACCCTTGCGCACCTGACCAGAACTCACCTCAGCGCCATCCCCGTTGATGGCAGCCTGTACCGTCTAAGTCCGACTCGACTTCACCAGCATCTGCGTATAGGCCACCTGCGCCCGATTCCCCACTAATGCATCAACATCCAGTGTCTCCAGCACTTTCCCGTGTTGCATCACCGCAACCCGATGACACAAATGCGCCACTACACCGAGATCGTGTGTCACCATCAGGTAGGTGAGATTTTCCTGCTGCTGTAAATCACTCAACAGGTTCAGGATCTCCGCCTGTACCGACACATCCAGCGCTGAGGTTGGCTCATCCAGTAACAGCACGCGCGGTTCGAGGATCAACGCACGTGCAATCGCCACACGCTGGCGCTGACCGCCAGACAGTTGATGCGGATAGCGAGTTTGCCAGGCTCGGTTGAGGCCCACTTTTTCCAGCATGGTCATCACGCGTTCGGAACGTTGTCCGATGCCGTGAATATGCAGCGGCTCTTCCAGAATGTCGCCAATGGTATGGCGTGGATGCAACGAGCCATAAGGATCCTGGAACACCATCTGCACCTGACGGCAGAGGGCACGATCAATGCGATGCTCCAGTTTTCGTCCTGCAATGGCGAGATCTCCATCCCAATGGGTAAACAACCCGGCAAGACATTTCAGCACCGTGGTTTTCCCCGATCCAGACTCGCCGACCAGACCAAAAATTTCTCCTTCACGCACCGACAAATTGACGTCATATAGCACCTGGTTGCGCTGCTCGTCCTCGCCAAAGCTGAGGTTAAGGTGACTCACACGGATCATCTCGTTCATGCTCTCTCCTTAAGGTTGTAACCAGCTGGCCTGGCGCTGTAGCACTGGCAACCGAGAACGGCGCGCATCCATATCCGGCAGCGCGGCCAGTAATCCCTGGGTATAAGGATGCTGGGCGTGGTCGAGTTGATCGGCAGACAGCGATTCGACCACGCGGCCGGCATACATCACCAATACGCGATCGCAAAAGCGCCGCACCAGATTGAGGTCGTGACTGATAAAGATCAGGCCCAGTCCGCGCTGTTGCACCAGTTCATCCAGCAGCGTCAATACCTGCAAGCGAACGGAAACATCCAGCGCCGAGGTCGGTTCATCGGCGATCAGCAGTTCCGGGTCGGTAATCAGCATCATGGCGATCATCACACGCTGACCTTGTCCGCCGGAGATCTCATGTGGGTAGCACTGATAGACGCGCTGAGGATCGCGGATCTGCACCACCTCCAGCATCTCCAGCGCCCGCTGGCGTGCCACCTCACGCTGCCCCGGATGGTGACTGCGCCAGGCTTCGGCAATTTGTTCACCCACGCGTACCACGGGATTCAGTGAGTATTTCGGGTCCTGCATGATCATCGAAATACGTTTGCCGCGCACGGCACGCATTTGTGCAGGAGAAGCCCGCAGCAGATCGACATCAGCAAACTGCATGCGCTGGGCGGTAACCTGCGCGCTGCGCGGATGCAGTTGCAACAGTGCGCGGCCCACCGTGGATTTGCCCGAGCCCGATTCACCGACAATCGCCAGCTTTTCCTTACCCAACTGGAAGGAGATGCCGCGCACCGCTGGAGTCATCTGGCGGCCGTTGACGAAATTAACCTGTAGATCCTGCACATCGAGCAGGTGGGCAGCGCTATTCGCTGCGGGGATCGAGGATGTCACGTAAGCCATCTCCTAAGAAGTTAAACGCCAGACTGTTGATCAGAATCGCTAACCCAGGCACGGTGACCACCCACCAGCACTCCAGCATATAAGTGCGGCCACTGGCGATCATCGCGCCCCATTCCGGATCGGGCGGCTGCGCGCCCAAACCGAGGAACCCCAGGCCCGCAGCAGTCAAAATGATGCCTGCCATGTTCATCGTGATGCGGATGATCACCGAAGGCAGACACAGCGGCACAATGTGCTTCCACAGAATGCGCAGGGGAGACGCGCCCTGTAAGCGCACGGCAGAAACGAAATCTGCCTGCCGCAGCGACAACGCTTCCGCGCGTGCCAGACGGGCAATAGGCGGCCAGGCAGTGAGGGTAATCGCCATCACCACATGTTCCAGGCCGGGACCCAGCGCCGCGACAAACGCCAACGCCAGCACCAGACTCGGGAATGAGATGAAGATATCGGTGACGCGCATTAATACGCTGTCCACTTTGCCGCCGAAGTAGCCTGCAGTGACGCCCAACAACAGGCCTAATGGCCCGACGGTGATCGACACCAGCATGACGATATACAAGGTAATGCGCGCGCCCCACACTAAGCGGCTGAAGATGTCGCGTCCAAACTCATCGGTGCCAAACCAGTGCTGCGTGTTCGGCGGCGTGAGTGCGTTATTTAAATCCTGAATCAATGGATGGTAGGGGGCGATCCACGGCGCAAACAGCGCCACGATCAGCAGCAGTAAAATGATGCCGCCGCCGATGGCCGTGAGGGGATTGCAGGCCATTTGCCACAGGAAATGGCCGATACGCGAGAGGGTACGACGACAGCGTGCCACGCGTTCGCGGGTGGTGCTGGCATGTAGCAGATCGAGAGAGGCAGTCATACTTTGGTCCTCGGATCGAATACCTGATAAAGCAGGTCAGAGAGCAGGTTAAGCAGCACGAAAATCAGGCCGACCACCAATACGCAGCCCATCACCGCATTCATGTCGCCGAGCATCAAACTGCCGGTGAGATAAGAGCCAAAGCCGGGCCAGGAGAACACGGTTTCAATCAGCACCGCGCCTTCGAGCAGGGATCCGTATGCCAGTGCCACCACCGTCAGCAACTGCACCAGAATATTGCGGAAGGCGTGTTGCCAAATCACTTGCCACTCGGTCAGTCCTTTCACCCGCGCGGTCAGGATGAACTCCTGCGACAGCTGCGCCAGCATAAAGCTGCGCGTCATACGGCTGATGTAGGCCAGCGAGTGGAAACCCAACAGCGAAGCGGGCAGGATCAGATGATTGAGCGCGTTGTTAAACACCGTGATATTGCCCGCCAGCAGCGCATCCACCAGCAGCAAACCTGTACGGCGCGGCACAATACCATCCAGGCTGAAATCGACCCGACCGGCACCGCCGACCCAACCCAAATGCGCGTAGAACAGCAGTAAACCGATCATGCCGACCCAGAAGATTGGCGTGGAGTATCCAGCCAGACTGATAAGGCGCACCAGATAATCCACCAGGCTGTTACGGCGTGCCGCAGCCCAGACGCCCAGCGGTACGCCGAGTCCGGTGCCAAGCACAATCGCCAGCGTGGCGAGTTCCAGGGTGGCCGGGAACACACGCAGGATATCGTTAATCACCGGCTGCCCGGTGAGCAGCGCCAGCCCAAGATTGCCGTGCAGCAAACCTTGCAGGTAGATCCAGAACTGCACCCACAGCGGTTTATCAAAGCCTAACTGGTGATAAACCTGCTGGTAAGTGGCGTGGTCGGCATCCGGTCCAACAATCGCCAGCACCGGATCGAGCGGCATCACGCGGCCAATAAAGAAGGTCAGCAGCAACAGGCCGAATAGCGTGATGGCAACCTGTAATGTTCGGCTACGCGCTCGACGCCAGTGGCGTTTGGTTAAGGTCATTGGACACCTCCGGCCAGGCTGTCTGGCGTTTTCCACACATCACGCAGGAAGGTGGTGGCAGAAGGATGCGGCACATAATCCTGCACGCGATTATTTACCACCACGGAATCCGTCATCTGCGAAATCGGCATCAGCGCCGGGATCAACTGGTCGTAACGCTGCTGAATCGCAAAATAATCCTGCTGCTGTTTGGTGCTATCTCGTTCCAGCAGCGCCTGATCGATCATCTGATTAAGCTGAGCATCGTAGAAGCCGGTGCGCCAGCCCTGGAAGTTGGTAAGTCGGGCGCTGTCGGCGTTATTCGGGTTGTACACCAGCGATCGCAAACTGGAGTGCGGATGCGGTTCAACACCACTGCCGCCACGCCCCACCAGTAAATTGAACTGACGTTCGCGCATTGCGCCATAAATCTGGTTGCCAGTGCCGGTGATGATTTTGGCGCGAATGCCTGCCTGCATAAGCGTGGATTGAATGGCGATGGCGATATTGAGGAAAGGCTGATCAGCCAGCACACGCAAGGTGGTGTCGAAGCCATTAGGGTAGCCCGCTGCGGCCAGCAACGCTTTGGCTCGCGGCACATCAAGACGATAGCCGGGATCGGGCAGTGTTTCAGGCATACCAGACTGGATCGGACGCTGATGCAAGGTGCCATAACCGGCCATCAGGGTTTTATTGATGCCCTGATAATCGACTAAGTAGCGCACGGCTTCGCGCACCTGCGGATTGGCGAAGTGGTCATCCTTCATGCTCATCGCCAGGTAATAAAGGGTGCCTTTCTGCACCGCATCAATGGTGAGGTCCGGATCGTGGCGCAGCGCCTGCACATCGGGGATTGCCATGTTACTGGCAATGTCGATATCGCCTTTCTCCATCATCAAGCGCAAGGTTTGTGACTCCTGCAAATGGCGGAACACCACGCGGGTTAACCTGGGAGCGCCACGCCAGTAATTGTCATCCCTGCTCATGCGCAATACATCTTTGGCCTGCCAGACATCAAGACGGAACGGGCCGGAACCGGCTTCGTGCGTGGTCAGCCAGCGGTTGCCCCAGTCATCGTTCACCGCGTTGGCCTGTACAGTTTTACTGTCCAGCACCACCATGCTACCGAGTGCGGCCAAAGAATAGATCACCAGTTGCGGATCGTTAGGCTTAGGCAGCTGGATAACCACCGTGCGGGCATCCGGTGCAGTGATCATCTGATCCACATTGTCTTTACTGAAGCCATAGGATTTCCACACTGACGCCTGAGCCAGATTGAGATGCAACACCCTGCGCATCGACCAAATCACGTCTTCGCTGGTGAGTGGGTTACCGGAATGGAAATGCACGCCGTCGCGCAGATGGAAAGTGAGTTGGCGATGATCGGCGCTGATCTCCCAACGTTCCGCCAGAGCAGGGCGCACGTGGGTGAGCTGGCGCGGATCCAACTCGACGAGCCCATCATAAAGATTGACCACAATGCCCACCACTTCATTGCCGGTCATCGCGGCGGGGTCCAGCGTCAATAGGTTGTTCATGTTCATGCCCACAATCAACTGGTCGTCTGGCGTGGCGGCCAGCAGCGACGGGCTACCCGTGAGCAGCATTAGCGCGGCGCACCATGCTCTGCAATAACGAGATATGTTCATAAGCAAAGTCCAGCAGGTCAGAGGTTTATAGTTGTTTGCCGTACTGCTTGTGTTCGACGCTTACCAGCGATTAACCGTATGCGTTTCAATCCAGCTGAAATTGATGTCCTCCCCGAGTCCAGGTCGCGTAGGTAGATGCACAAAGCCTTGATCATCCATCGGATCGACCAGGTTGTTGAGATAGGCGGGCGGTTGCTCGTAATCGAGGAAAGGGTGCAGCAGTCCGCGTTCATACCAGCGGCAGTTACGAATCGCACCCACCACCGCAATGCTGGCCGCGCCATTGCCGTGCACTTCACAATCCATGCCGAAGGCTTCTGCCAGGCTGGCCACTTTCAGGGTGGCAGAGATGCCACCGACGCCGTTGGCTCCGGCACGCAGGATGTCACAGGCACCTGCACGTACCCAGTCGGCACGACTGTGGTGTTTGCCGCCGAGGCTTTCCGGGCCGAGTACGTCAATGCTGAGGTTCTCCGCCAGCCAGGCGTAAGAGGCCATGCTCTCCTCTTCCATCGGCTCTTCAAACCAGGCGAAGTTGAGCTTTTCCAGCGCTTTGCCGATGGTGAGCGCCTCACTGCGGCTGTACCAGTGGTAGCCATCCAGCATCAGGGCGATATCCGGGCCCACCGCTTCACGCACCGCCGCGCAGGCCTTGATGTCCATCGTGGTGCTGGGTGCAAAGGAGACCGGCGGCATCCAGGTATGTAACTTGATCGCCTTATAACCACGCGCCACCAGCTTTTCAGCAAACTGCGCATACTCATCCGGCGTTGAGAGGCCGCCTTCCAGTTCGTCGCCACACATGGTGCTGCCGTAGGCGGGAATTTTTTCGCGATAGCCGCCCAGCAGCTTATGCACCGGTTGCTTAAGCTTGCGGCCAATCAGATCCCACATTGCTTGTTCGACAGCGGAGAGCGCGCGCTCGGTAAGTTGGTGTGCGCTGCCACGCTGCCAGTGCACCAAATCCTGCCACAAGCGTTCACGATCAAAGGCGTTTTGCCCGATCAGCACCTTACGGAAGAAGGCGTTGACCACATGCGGCCGTATGACTTCGGCTGGTGCGAAAGCATATCCGCAATCGCCGTCTTCGCTGGTCAGCGTGAGCAGCGCCATTTGCGCATCGGTTTCTGCACCAGGGTGCGAGTGGCCCGCGCTATCTGATACGCGGCGCGTAGGGTAGGTAAAGAGAGTGACATCAATGGCGCTGATCTTCACGGTAAGACCTCCAGACAGGATTTCCATGCTCAGGGCGAGCGTTAAATTAAAAATAAAACAGCGTTTCAATTCGTAATTTAGCGTTCACAATTTGTTTACGCATTAGGTGAAGTGCGGGAAGAGAAGGTCATTACCTGGGCAGTTGCATGGGGTGCTGTGAGCACTTTCACGAAAGAAGGTCGTTTTGTGAGCGGCTACACAGTAAGAAAAACGGCAAGGGGATGTAAAAAAATGTGTCTCAGGGGCTTTTCATTTCGCGTCTGCCAGGTAATAGTGACGCCGCGAAATTTTAATAATAATCATTATCATTTGTATGGGTGGACATAATGAAAAAATGGCTGTTAGCGCTGGGGTTACTGGCTGTGGCGGATTCCGCTTCGGCAAAAATCATCACTGACATTGCGGGACGTCAGGTTGAAGTTAAAGAGGAATCGAAACGCATTATTTTGGGTGAAGGGCGTCAGATGTATCTGCTGGCGGCTTTCGATACCGCCGCGCCTTTCCATCGCGTAGTGGGCTGGCGTGATGATTTCCATAAGGCCGACTACGACGGCTACATGGCGTACGAGAAAAAATATCCTGAGATCAAAAAGCTGCCGACCTTTGGTGGGGCGAAAGACGGCACCTTCAACGTTGAGCAGGCGCTGACGTTAAAGCCGGACCTGGTGCTGATGAACCTCGAATCAAAAGCCGCCACAGATGAAGGCAAGTTGATTGAGAAGTTGCAGGCGGTTGGCGTACCGGTGGTGTTTATCGACTTCCGCGAGAAGCCGATGGAGCACGCCGAGAAGAGCATCCGCATCATGGGCGAACTGGTCAATAACCCGCAGCGTGCTGAAGAGATTGTAGCTTTCCGCCGCGCGCAGATCGAAAAGGTGACCGATCGCCTGAAAAACTTCACCGGCACACGTCCAAAAGTGATGATTGATCGCGCAGGCGGCTACACCGATGAATGCTGCATGTCGTTTGGTAATGAGAACTTTGGTCAGATGGTCGAAATCTCCGGCGGAAGCAATATCGCTAAAGATCTGATCCCTGGCACCTTCGGTACCCTGAACCCAGAGCAAATCATTGCCAGCCGTCCGGATGTGGTGGTAGTGACCGGTGCCAACTGGAAGAACTACAACACCGTGGGCAAATGGGTGGGCGTTGGCCCTGGCGCAGACACCAAAGAAGCCACGGCACGTTTGAAGTTGCTGATGATGCGCGATGCGTTTAAAACCCTGCCAGTTGCCCACAACGGCAATGCACACGCCATCTGGCACCAGTTCTACGATAGCCCATATCAGTTTGTCGCGATTCAGGCGATGGCCAAGTGGCTGCATCCGGATCTGTTCAAAGATCTCGATCCTGACGCCACCTTCCGTGAGTTCCATGAGAAGTTTCTGCCACTGCCTTATCAGCCGGGCTACTGGGTGACGCTGCCTGCTGATAAGTCATAACCTTTAGGCTTTTTGCGGTAATCGCGCGCATTACTCTTCATCTTTACTAATATTTTACAGGCGGTTGGCTGCGATTTCGGGGAAGCGAAACGCAGCCGTCGCCTGAATAATAAACGTAATAGGGAGAGTGAAATGTTGTATACCTCGGGACGTTCCGCGTTTGCGGTGGGGCTTTACGCTCTGCTGGAACCCCTACCGCTGGGCTTTTTTGTTGCGGCCTGGCTTTTCGATATCATCTATCTGCAAACCTTCGTCATCATGTGGACCAAATCAGCCAGTTGGTTGATTGCTATCGGTCTGGTGCTCGCCATCCTGCCAAGATTAATCAGTCTTGTTTACTTATTCCGCGGACCTTATCCCAGTGAAAAGACCCATTTCTGGCTGTCACTACTGGCCATCGTCGTGGCTATCGCAAATGCCTTTATTCACAGTCGTGATGCGTATGCCGTGGTACCGCTAGGGGTAACGCTATCGACTCTGGTGGTGGCACTGCTGTTGCTCGCCAACGTTCAGTTAGCGCTGCGTGGACGCACCACAGCAGGAGGTCGCGCATGAAACAGATTCTGAGTGCAGTGACCCTCGCCATGCTTCTCAGCGCTTGTGATGATGGCGCACTTATCGATCCGCAAAAACAGATTGGCCCCAATCCTGAACTCCCCCAGGCGCAAAACTTCTTTGTACCGCCGATGCAGGTGCCGGAGGGTATCCCCTGGAAAGCCGGTGAAATGCCAAAAGTGGCGGAGGGGCTGAAGATTGAAAAGATCGCTGATAACTTACAGCATCCACGTCAGGTGCTGGTGCTGCCGAACAATGATGTGCTGGTGGCCGAATCCAACGGCACACCGAAACCGACAACCGCGCCGAAAGATCTCATTACCGGCATCGTAAAAAATGCTTCGGGCAAAGGCGGGGCCGGTGGCAATCGCATTACGCTGTTGCGTAATGTGAACGGCAAGTGGGAGCAGCATAGATTTATCGATAACCTGACCGCGCCGTTTGGCATGCAGCTGGTGGGCAATACGTTGTATGTTGCCAACGCCGATAGCCTGGTGAAATTCCCGTATGAAAACGGACAAACTGAGATTCGTACGCCGCCGGTGGTGGTGACTGAACTGCCCGGCGGGCCGATTAACCATCACTGGACTAAGTCACTGCTGGCCAGCCCCGACGGCAGCAGGCTATATGTCGGGGTAGGGTCAAACAGCAACATTACGGAAAATGGCATTGGTGCCGAATATCGTCGAGCGGCGGTACTCGAAGTCGATGCGGCGAGCGGTGCCAGCCGTATCTATGCCAGTGGGCTGCGCAACCCCACCGGTCTGCAATGGGAACCGCAAACGGGCAAGCTGTGGGCGATCGTTAATGAACGCGACGAGATTGGCTCGGACCTGGTGCCGGATTATATGACCTCGGTGCAGGACAAAGGCTTTTACGGCTGGCCATACAGCTATTACGGCCAACATGTCGATGTGCGGGCGCAGCCTCAGCGGCCTGACTTAGTAGAAAAAGCCATCAAGCCAGATTACGCGCTCAGTTCACACGTGGCACCGCTCGGCTTGCTGTTCTATGGCGCTGATAACATGCCGCAGTATCGTGGTGGGGCGTTTGTTAGTGAGCACGGCAGCTGGAACCGTACGCCGTTGAATGGCTATCAGGTGGTGTGGGTGAAATTCGAAAACGGGAAACCGGTTGGTCAGCCACAGCCGGTGGTGAGCGGATTCCTGACCGATGACCAAAAACAGGTACGGGGCTTACCGGTCGGACTGGCGTCAGATCAGCAGGGCGGTGTGCTGATCGCGGATGATGCGGGTAATGCCATTTGGCGTGTTAGCTCCGCCAACTGATTTCTGCAGGCAATAAAAAAGGATTTGGCCATTTAGCCAAATCCTTTTTTTATGTTCGCTAACCGGCTGGTAACCGCGTTGCGAACGGGGTGCTCAGCACTCCTCACAAAGCAAATCATAAAATGTGCGGGAGAATATTTCAAGTTTCGCAAAAGTACTGTATGGTTATACAGGTGTTGAGTGGCGAGCGCAGTCTCATTGTTTTCTGATGACTCCCAGGGGCGCGGATTGTCAAATCCCGGCAGGTTTCAGGTGGTGCTGGCCTGTGGCTTCCACAATGAGTGGCGCTCAGCACTCCTCACAGCTGTGCTCAGGCCATCGGCGGGTGGAGTCAAAGCTCCGAAGGCTGAAAAGCGCGCTCCTGTCAGAGGAGAAGGAAAGTGATGGAACTTGTTCGGTTACTCCTGGACCTGGTCCGGGTGATCCTGCAAATCATCGTTGCCCTTTTGCAACTGACCGGTCAGGCACATTGACCGGAACTTGAAGCAAGGCGGAGCTCACCCCTCCGCCTTTTTTCGTTAGTTTCAACAGGTGATTTTTTCTCAATATCGGTAGTTACCTTCCGGCACTAAATTCTCTTTGCCAGACAGTGAAAATGTGATTATCAGCTTAGCTAACTTATGTTATGAATTTAGTCTTAGAAAAAAATAATCAGGTAAAGGTTTTATGTCGTCGCAAAAATTGTCCAAAAGCGTTCAACGCATTCATTCATCTGCCATTCGTGATTTATTGAAACACAGCAAAATGGAAGGGGTGATTTCTCTGGGTGGTGGCATCCCGAATCCCGATCTGTTTGATACCGAAGGCCTGCAGATCGCCATGGATCGCGCCTTGTCGCAGGATGGTCACAACGCATTTCAGTATGGCTTGAGTGAAGGGGATCCGCTATTACGTGAAGCGATCTGCCGCATTTCCGCCGACCGCGGTATTGATTGCACGCCAGACGACGTGGTGATCACTTCTGGCTCCCAGCAGTCACTGGATATTCTCGCCCGCGCGTTAATCAACCCCGGTGATGTGGTGGTGGTGGAGCGTCCAACTTATCTCGCCGCATTGCAGGTTTTCCAGTTGGCTGAAGCGCAGTTCAAATCTGTTGGCACTGACGGCGAAGGCATGATTGTTGATGAGCTGGAAGAGCTAGTCAAACAGACACCAATCAAAGCCGTGTATATCGTTCCGACCTTTGGCAATCCAAGCGGCGTCACCTTATCTGATGCGCGTCGTCAGCAGTTAGTCGCGCTGGCGAAGCAGTATGATTTCCTGATTTTTGAAGACGATCCCTACAGCGAGATCAACTTCACCAATCAGACATTCCGCCCATTAAAATCCCATGCGCAAGCGATGGGGGCCAGCGAGAATGTGATTTATACCTCGACCTTCTCCAAAATCCTGGCACCGGGCGCACGCGTTGGCTGGATCACCATGCCGGGCTGGTTGAAGTCATCAGTGGTGAACCTGAAGCAGGCAACGGATCTGCACACCAGTGCCTTGTCACAATCCCTGACGCGTCATTATCTGGAAACCGGTCGCTTGCCGGAGCAGATTCGCTTGATCCGCGCGGCCTATAAGCAGAAGTGCGATGCATTGTGTGCAGCGCTGGAGACGGAGTTGGGGGATAAGCTGCACTTCTATCGCCCGCTGGGTGGCATGTTCCTGTGGGCAACGTTCAGGGAAGCTTTCAACACTACCGAATGGCTGAAAACCACGCTGAGCAAGGGTGTGGTGTATGTCCCGGGTGAGTTTTTCTACTGTGATAATCCAGATACTTCAACGCTGCGTATTTCGTATGCCTCAGTATCGGAAACCAATCTGGCCGTAGCAGCACAGCGTTTGAAAGCTTCATTACCGCAGTAATCGCCTGAAAGCCCTTGGTAACAAGGGCTTGTTCTAACCGTTGGCACTGTCCAGCGGCCAGGATTCAAACAGATAACCATCAAAATCGATGTCATCGACATCTGAAAATTCCAGCAGTCGCTGTTTCACATTTTCCAGATGCTGCCACATGGCTTGCTTGGCGGCGCGTGCATCTTTCTTGATCAATGTGGCGAGGATCTTCTTGTGATCGTCGAGCCACTGCTTACGGTAATGAGTATTCACCAGATGACGATGTAACTGACTCCACATCACATTGTCTTCACGCCACTGCCAGGATTGTTTGAACAGCTCCACCAACATGCTGTTGTGGGTGGCTTCGGCAATCGCTAAGTGGAAATTACGATCGCCGTTCTCGCTTTCGTTGACCGCGCCAGAAGCGAGTTCTCTCTCTTCCAGTTCCAGTGCCTGACGCATCTTGATGATGTCTTCACGTGTGGCCTGCAACGCGGCAAACTCCGCGATATTACTCTCCAGCAATTGACGTGCCTGCAGCATCTCAAACGGGCCGGCATCGTTACAGGCGGCTTGTGTCGTCGCGCGCGGTGCAGGACTGTCGTTTACCACGTAGATCCCGGCACCACGACGCACTTCAATCAAGCCTTCCAGCTCCAGCATGATCAGTGCTTCACGCACCAGCGTGCGGGTCACATCCAGCAGCGCAGCCAGTTCACGCTCAGGCGGCAAGCGTTCGCCCACGGCATACTGCTTTTGCATAATCATGTTACGCAACATTTCCCCCACTTCCTGATAAGGGCGCTGCGCTGATGCTTGTGTTTTCATGAGCTCTTTTCTGCTAATTAAAAAGTTGACGACCACTGACGCTGCCATCAATTGCGCCCTGCACTATAGCACAGGGCGCAATTTTCAACGTGGATTGAGGGCAAAGTAGCGCTGTGCGTTATTAAAGCAAATATCTTGCAGCATGCTGCCAAGTACGGCTTCATCGTGCGGCACAATGCCATCCTGCACCCATTGACCGAGCAGGTTGCACAGAATACGGCGGAAGTATTCGTGACGTGTGTAAGAGAGGAAGCTGCGTGAATCGGTCAGCATCCCGACAAACTGGCTGAGCAAACCGATTTGCGACAGTTGCTCCAACTGGCGCAGCATGCCATCGCGCTGATCGTTGAACCACCAGCCGGAACCAAACTGCACTTTACCGGCGATGCCCGCACCCTGGAAGTTACCTGCCATCGTCGCCAACACTTCGTTGTCACGCGGATTGAGACAGTACAGAATGGTCTTTGGCAGTTGGTCGTTAACATCCATCGCATCCAGCAGGCGTGAGAGCGGCAAAGCAATATTGTTATCGCCAATCGAGTCAAAACCGCTGTCGGCACCCAGCAAACGGAACAAGCGAGTGCTGTTGTTGCGAATGGCACCGATGTGTAACTGCATCACCCAATCACGTCGTGCATACTCGGAACCCAACCAGACCAGCACCGCGCTGCTGAACTGCGCGATTTCCAGCTCGCTTAGCGTGTCGCCATTGCGACGTTTCGCCAGAATGGCGTCCAACACGCTATCGTCGGGAACAGGTGCAAAGCGCAGCACTTCAATCCCGTGATCCGCTGCACGACAGCAATGGGCAGAGAAGTGATCTAACCGGCGCAACAGCGCGGTGCGCAACGCATCAAAGTCGGTGATCGCCACATCCGCTGCTGCCTCAAGCCGTCCCAGGTATTCAACAAAGCCTTCAAGCTCAATCTTGAACACCTTATCAGGGCGCCAGCTTGGGGCGACATCAATATCAAAGCTGCTGTCTTCAGCAATCTGACGATGATATTGCAGCGAATCAACCGGATCATCGGTGGTGCCAACCATACGTACATTCATCTGACGCATAATGCCGCGTGCAGAAAATGCCGGGGTTGCCAGTTTCTCGGCGCATTCGTCCCATACGCGTTGTGCGGTGTCCGGCCCAAATAACGTATTGGTGATGCCGAACGGGCGACGCAGCTCCAGGTGCGTCCAGTGGTAGAGCGGATTGCCCAGCGTTTTGGGCACGGTGTGGGCCCACGCGAGGTATTTATCGTAATCGCTCGTAGATTTACCGGTGATCAGCGATTCATCCACGCCCGCAGCACGCAAGGCGCGCCATTTGTAATGGTCACCTTCCAGCCAAATTTGTCCGAGGTTGGCGAACTGACGATCCTCGGCGATCTCCTGCGGGTTGAGATGACAGTGATAATCGTAGATCGGCATATCTGCGGCAACGTCATGGTACAAACGGCGCGCAACGTCGCTTTGCAGCAGGAAATCGTCATCCATAAAGTGCTTCATTTCGGCTCCTGATTCAGGGATGCAACGGCGGCGCGGGCACCATGCTGGCAAAGCTGCGCGTACACCTGTTGAAGATGGCTGACGAAGCGCGGATTGGCGGGCAAATCGTCTCCAAAAATGGTTCTCACGGCAAGCAGGGCGCTAACGCGCGCATCGCCTTCTGGCGTGTGCTGGTTGATGTCTTTTAGCGTGGTAATTAATGGGTCAACCACATCAAATGCTTCACCTCGTTCATTTTGCCCGACGACGTAACGCATCCAGCCGGCAATTCCCAGCATCAAGTGGCGATAGTCACTGCCGTGCTTCAGGTGATAGCGCACGGAATCGAGCCAGCGCTGTGGCAGCTTCTGACTGCCATCCATCGCAATCTGCTGCGTCCGGTGGCGCAGGGAAGGGTTGCTAAAACGCTCGATCAACTGGCTGGCATAGGCTTGTAAGTCGATACCCTCAGGCATCGACAGCGTAGGTGCCTGCTCTTGCATCATTAGTGCCAATGCCGCCTGGCGATAGGTCGGGAGTTGCATGGTGTCAGCGATGGTTTCACAGCCACCCAAATACCCGAGGTAGGCAAGAAATGAGTGGCTGCCGTTGAGCATGCGCAGTTTCATCATTTCAAAAGGGGCAACGTCTGCCACAAACTGCGCGCCCACGCGATCCCAGTCAGGACGGCCGTTGACAAAGTTATCTTCGATTACCCATTGGCGAAATGGCTCACAGGCCACGCCGCAGGGATCGGCAACGCCCAGCAAGTCGCGAATCTCATGATGTGTTTCGTCGGTCACTGCGGGAACGATGCAGTCAACCATGCTGCTGGGGAAGGTAACGTTCTCATCAATCCAATGCGCCAGTGCCGCATCGCGCAACCGCGCCAGGCCTACCACAGCGGCGCGCGCGACATGGCCGTTATCACGCAGGTTGTCGCAGGAGAGCACAGTAAACGGCCCTAAACCACGCTCACGACGCACACGTAATGCTTCGACAATAAAACCAATGGCGGATTTCGGCGTGCCAGGGTGCGCAACATCGTGTTGAATAAGTGCATTATCCGCATCCAATTCACCGTTGGCACCCTGAGTGCAATAGCCTTTTTCCGTCACCGTCAATGAAACGATAGCGGTTTCCGGACGAGCCAGCGCTTCGATAATGCCATCATGGCCATCCAGTGCAGGATGCAAGGCTTCTTTGATGGCCGCAACGAGGTGAACGTCGTTCTGCCCAGCACCTTTTTCCGTCACGCTGTAGAGCAGATCCTGCTGGCGCAGTTGTTCGACCAACAGTTTGCCGTTCGCCGACATCAGGTTGACCTCACAGATGCCCCAGTCAGTGTCACTGATTTCAAGCAGGTGATGCAGATACAACGCCTGATGCGCGCGATGAAAGGCGCCACAGCCGATATGCACAATACGCGGCACCAGCCGCTGATGGTTCCAGGCGGGGCGGGTCACGTTCAGTTCGCCATTGGCGAGGTTAGGTTCCATGTAAACTCCATCAAGCCGGGTGCGCCATCAATGGCACCCGGCAGCAACGAATGCCATCAGAAATAAGCGCGATGAATCGCCAGTTCCACACCGCGAATTTCCGCCAACCCTTTCAGACGACCAATCGCCGAATAGCCGGGGTTGGTTTTCTTTCTCAAGTCGTCGAGCATCTGGTGACCATGATCCGGGCGCATCGGAATCAAATCCTCCTGACCGGCCGCTTTACGACGATGTTCTTCTTCAGCAATCGCCTTAATGACGGCGAACATGTCAACATCGCCGCCTAAATGCGCTGCCTCGTGGAAGGTGTTCGGGTTCTCTTCGCGTTTGGTTGACCGCAGGTGTGCGAAGTAAATGCGTGGGCCAAAACGTTTCACCATGCCGGCGAGATCGTTATCTGCCAACACGCCGTAAGAGCCGGTGCACATGGTGAAGCCATTCGCCGGGCTGGGTACGGTATCAATCATCCACTGCATGTCTTCTGCATTGGAGACAATGCGCGGTAAACCCAGAATC
>NZ_CAJCKS010000035.1:0-40203 GCF_903970985.1 Pantoea sp. ME81
CACATCAACATATTTTTTCAGGTTCTGATCGCCGTAGTTCTGCACGTTGCCGCGAGAAGAAACGAACGCCAGGGATGGGCGCAGACCGAAGTCGAACTGGTACTGTGCCACCAATTCCCAGTTATCCGCAGTATCCGCGTAACCGTAAGAAGTTGCGCTGCTGGAACCGAAGCGCGTTGCGTTGTACGAACGAGTGTACATCGCGGCCAGATACACGTTGTTGGCGTCATATTTCAGGCCACCGGTGTAAGCAGAAGCTTTATCACCACGACCCAGGATAGCACCGGTGTTCTGGTTGTTAGTACGGTCAGACTGGAACATCGCTGCACCGATACCGAAACCGGAGCCGATGTCATAAGTGGTGCTCAGGCCGTAACCATCACCGTTCTCACCCAGCACATCACGACCGCTAGAGGATTCAGTTGGGTTGTCATTTTTGCCCTGATACTGGACTGCAAAGTTCCAGCCATCCACCAGGCCAAAGAAGTTGGTGTTGCGGTAAGTCGCCATGCCGTTACCGCGCTGGAACATGTAGTTGTCCGCGCCGTAGGTATCGCCACCGAACTCTGGCAATACGTCAGTCCAGCCCGAAACATCATAGATCACGCCATAGTTACGACCGTAGTCGAATGAACCGGCATCACCGAATTTCACACCGGCAAAGCCGACACGCGTAAAGCTGTTGGCGGTGCCTTCGTTTTCAGAGGTGTTAAGGGCAGCCTGGTATTCCCACTGGCCGTAACCGGTCAGTTGGTCTGTGACCTGAGTTTCACCTTTGAAACCGAAACGCAGGTAAGACTGATCACCGTCTGAACCTGAGTTGTCGGAGAAATAGTGCAGACCATCGACTTTACCGTAGAGGTCTAATTTGTTGCCATCTTTGTTGTAAATTTCAGCTGCGCTTGCTGAACCTGCAACCAGCAATGCAGGGATCATCAGGGAGAGAACGCGACGTTTCATTTTATTACCCTCTTTAATGTGCCTTTATTTATGCCACTGCAAACTGAACGATTAAAAATTCAGCCGGAAAGCCATTGTTATTTTATACGGGGCAATAATCTATCACGAAAATGATACTAAATTTCCAAAAGTGTTTCATTGTATTTAATAGTTATTTCCAAATGTAAATATCGTGGAACTAATAATCAGCACGGATCAACAAAGAATACAGCACATATTGGTAATCGATTATTTATCCATTTAATAACAACAAATTAAATTGACTCACCCTGCCGCACTGAATGATAAAACTAAAGTCACTTCAGCGCATACAATTACTCCCGCTATCATCATTTATTTCATTATTCCCTTCATTCACCCCGAATGAGTTGTTTTACCCTAATTCCCGCCGGACATGTTTGTCCGGCATTTTTTTTGCCAAAATCACTCATCCCCGCGTAATTTTAAGTAAAGTTAGTTGATTGGGTTAAATTAACGCAATCTCTCCGGCGCATTATTAGCTATTTTTCGCACTTTTTGTTCAATCGTTAGCCATCATTCTGCAATGTTAATTTCTGTGCGTAATGAAGAATACTGGAATATGCACTGGCCCAGACTCTCTCCTATTAGCCTACATGAGTCTTCTCTTATTCAATTGGTTAAGGCAAAGTGCAGCGCTGATTTATTACCGATGATGATTTTATATTCATCCTTTTCCATCATGAAATTTCAATTTGCGACCGATTGTTCGCGGCAGGAAGGCCGTGAAAGTGCCAGGAAAGTTCTGGAAAAGCGTCACGCCACGCCAAAACTCGGTAATATGCCTGTTTCTGGCGCTCATCTTTTCTGAACTCATCGGTTCTGAACTGCGGTGAGACGTCAGCTTTAATGCTAAACTTCGTCGCTTTGACGGCTATTGAAAAAGACTTTTATGACAGCACTGGACGCCGCACAGCACAATCATTTGCATCAGCGTGTCAACATGGGTACACGCATCGTCTTTCTGATCGCCGGACTTTGCATGTCGGCATGGGCGCCATTGGTGCCCTTTGCCAGCCAGCGTCTGGCACTGAGCGGCGCATCGTTAGGTGGGCTGCTGCTGTGTCTCGGTGTGGGATCGCTAGCAGCGATGCCGATTACCGGTGCGCTAATTGCCCGCGTGGGCGGCCGTCGGGTGATGTTATGTTCCACGTTAGTGGTGCTGGCGATCCTGCCACTGCTCACTCTGCTAAATGTGATGTGGTTGATGGCTGCGGCACTGATGATCTTCGGTGCCGGGTTAGGCATGCTGGATGTCGCCATGAATGTGCAGGCCGTTGAAGTGGAGAAAGCGGCACGCAAGCCGATGATGTCGGGTTTCCATGGTTTCTTCAGCCTGGGTGGGATTATTGGTGCCGGTAGCATCAGTTTGTTGCTGGCCAGTGGTCTCTCGCCCCTGCATGCTGTCGCGGTGGTGATGGTGTTAATCGTGGTGCTGCTGGTGATCAGCCTGCCAACGTTAATGACTGAACGGTTGCATCAGCCCGATCAACCCTGGCTGGTGATCCCACGCGGTTGGGTCGCTTTCCTGGGGTTACTGTGCTTCAGTCTGTTTTTGGCAGAAGGCGCGGTGCTTGACTGGAGCGCACTGCTGTTACTGCAAAACACAGAGATGGACGTAGCACATGCGGGATTGGGCTATGCCATCTTCTCCGTGGCGATGACAATCGGCCGTCTCACCGGTGATAAAGTCATTCAACGTTTTGGCCGCTATCCCGTCATGGTCACGGGTGCGTTAGCCGCTGCAGCGGGTATGACGCTGGCGGTGTTACTGCCGTGGCCACAGGTTGCACTGCTGGCTTTCCTGCTGGTGGGATTCGGCTTAGCCAACACCGTGCCAATGCTGTTTAATGCGGCCGGGAATCAACACGATATGCCGTCGAATCTGGCGATTTCTGCCATGACAACATTAGGCTATGCAGGTATTCTTTCAGGTCCGGCTCTAATCGGATTTATTTCCCAGTGGCTCAGTTTGAGTGGCGCATTTTTATTGATCGCCCTGCTGCTGCTGGCCGTTGCCGCCAGTGCTCGCCTGGTGGCGCGCTAATCGCAGGATCCTGAGACACTATGCTGCCTTACAAATTTCCGCTGACCTCGGGTAACGTCACCCGCTTCTTCGTGGTGTTCAACCTGGTGCTATTTCTGGCCCTGGGAGCTATGGTGCACAACAGTGTTAACGCCTGGCTTACTGAGAAGCGTTACGCGATGACCGATTTAGCGCGTGCCGTACAAAAACGCATCGACGCTTCGCGTTTCGCGACCTGGCAGATTTATGAAAATCTCGCCACCAGTGCGGCCGGATCTGCACCCAACACCAATCTTCTGGAAACCCGCCTGCGCCCGGATGTTTACTACCTGGAAAAGACGCGCCGTAAAACGGAGGCGCTGATCTTTGGCTCCCACGACAGCAGCACGCTGGATATGACGATGCGCATGTCCAACTACCTCGATACGCTGTGGGGCGCAGAGAATCCCACCTGGTCGATGTATTTCCTCAATGGCCAGGACAACAGCCTGATCATGATCTCGACGCTGCCATTAAAAGATATGGCAACGCGTTATAAAGAGAGCGCTATTAATACGCTGGTCGACAGCCGCCGTGCCGAGATGCTGCAACAGGCCAATGCGCTGGACGAACGTGAAAGCTTCTCACCGCTGCGCCATTTCGCCTGGCAGAACGATCACTACTTTACCCTGCGCACCACCTTCAACCAGCCTGGTCACCTCGCCACGGTGGTCGCTTTTGATCTGCCGATCAACGATTTGATCCCGCACAGCATGCCGCTGGAAAATTTCCAGTTGATTCAGGATGCCACGCAATCTTCCAGCACCAGCAGCGACGATGCCACTAGCGAAACGACATCTGTTTCACTGGCGAATCCTAATCTCGTCATTGCGGCGTCACTGCCCAGCACGTCGTTACAGTTAGTATATCGCGTGCCGCTCACCAGCCTCGCTTTGGATACCCTGCATAATCTGATGTGGCCGCTGTTGATCAATCTGGTGCTGTTACTGCTCTCGATTGCCGGCATCACCTTATTGCGTCAGCAGTCATTGCGCCCGAACGAGAACCAAAGCGCCGAGTTAGATTCGCTGCGCATGCTGAATGAAGAGATTGTCGCGAGCCTGCCGGTGGGTTTGCTGGTGTATGACTTCGCTACCAATCGCACGCTGTTGAGCAACAAGATTGCCGAGCATCTGTTACCCCATCTGAACCTGCAGAAAATCATCAATATGTCCGATCAGCATCAAGGCGTGCTGCAGGCCACCATCAACAACGAGGTGTATGAGATCCGCCACGCCCGTAGCGTGCTGTCACCACATACTCAGCTGTTTATGATGCGCGATCAGGACCGTGAATTGCTGGTGAATAAAAAACTGCAGAAGGCACAGCAGGTGTTGGATCGTAATCATCAGATGCGTCAGCAGCTGATGCAAAATCTCGGTCACGCCCTCAACCGTCCGCTGGAGAGTATGGTGGCGCAACTGGTGCAACTCAGCCAGCGTGATGAAGACGAAAGCGTGCTGGATTTGCTTGATGAAAGTCAGGGCCTGTCTCGTTTGGTTGATGACATTGTATTGCTGAACCGCCTGGAAGCACACGACTGGTCGCCGGATGCTAGCGTGTTCAATTTGCAGGAGTTGCTGGATGACATCGCGCTGGAGAGCCTACCGCTGATGCGCCGTAAAGGGTTGGCGCTGGTGGTCAACAACCATCTGGCCAACGACGAGATGCGCTTTGGCGATCGCCGTGCACTGCGCAAAGTCCTGACCACCCTGATGCACTATGCGCTCACCACCACGCAGTGGGGCAAAATTACGCTGGAGATTAAGGCCAGCGAGAACAAACCTAACTCAGTGCTGCTGCAACTGGTGGATACCGGCTCAGGCCTGAGTGTCGATGAGCTGGCCAATGTTGATTTCCCGTATCTGGGCGAAACCACCCAGGATCGTTACGGTCAGGCCTCTGGCATGGCATTTTTCCTCTGCAAGCAGCTGTGCAAGCAAATGGGTGGCCAGCTGGAGATCATCGCCAAACCCGATATCGGCACACGCTATAATATTCAACTGCCCCTCGCGCTGGAACTGCAAGGCGAGCAGGAAGAGAAGCTGCTGGAAGGTGTAACCGCACTGGTCGATATCGCCGTCGAGGATGTGCACAAAATTGTTTGCCGCCAGTTAGAAAACTGGGGAGCGAATTGCCTGACCTCTGACGAACGTTTATCCGGTCAGGATCATGATGTGCTGATCACTGACGATCCCGCCCGCCTCAATGGCTGGGCTCTGCTATTAGCCGGTGACGAAATGGGTCACCACGCATTGAATGATCAGCAATACCGGGTCAATTTCAATCTCAGCAATGCGCTGCTTGACGCGCTGCTGGCACTGATTGAAAAGCAAATGGCTCATGATTTGATGGAGGAAAGTAGTGAAGATGAGGCTGCCACGCCGCTGATGAGCGGAGGCTATTTCCAGCTGTTTACCGAGACAGTACCGCCTGATGTGAAGAGACTGTATACTGAGGCAGCGGAGAAGGATTATCCCTCGCTTGCTCAGACTGCACATCGCCTGAAAGGCGTGTTCGCCATGCTAAATCTGGTTCCAGGTAAACAGCTTTGTGAAGAGTTAGAACATCACATAAAACTATGTGAAGATTTAACCATTATAAATACCACCAGTGAAATTGACACATACGTCAACCAACTGCTGCAGCAAGGTAACCCATAAGATGAATAACCTGAATGTAATTATTGCCGATGACCATCCGATTGTTCTGTTCGGTATCCGTAAGTCTCTGGAACAGATCGAATGGGTCAACGTTGTAGGTGAGTTTGAAGACTCAACAGCACTGATTAACAGCTTGTCCAAACTGGATGCTAACGTTCTGATTACCGATCTCTCTATGCCAGGCGAGAAATACGGTGATGGCATCACACTGATTAAGTACATCAAACGTCACTATCCGGATCTCTCAATTATCGTTCTGACCATGAACAATAACCCAGCGATCCTGAGCGCCGTATTGGATCTGGATATCGAAGGGATTGTACTGAAGCAAGGTGCACCGACCGATCTGCCAAAAGCGCTGGCAGCCCTGCAGAAAGGCAAAAAATATACGCCTGAAAGCGTGGCGAAACTGCTGGAGAAAATCAGTGCTGGCGGTTACGGAGACAAGCGTCTGTCGCCGAAAGAGAGTGAAGTTCTGCGCCTGTTTGCCGAAGGTTTCCTGGTAACGGAAATCGCTAAGAAACTGAACCGCAGTATCAAAACCATCAGTAGCCAGAAGAAATCGGCGATGATGAAGCTCGGGGTGGAAAATGATATCGCCCTGCTGAATTACCTCTCTTCCGTGAGCGCGACTCAGGTTGAAAGAGATTAAGATGTAAAAAAGGCGCACTTCGGTGCGCCTGTTCTTCTGTACTACCCTTTCCTGCTTTTTCTTACCCGCTCGGCATAGATTGCCAACGTGGATTTCAACACATCAAGCGTAACAGGCTTGGATAGGCAATTATCCATCCCGGCATCCATACAGCGCTGCTTCTCTTCTGCCAACGCATTGGCCGTCACCCCAATCACCGGGAAGGCATGGCCCAGCTGACGCAGGCGCTGCGTCAGGCGATAACCATCCATATTCGGCATATTGACGTCACTCAGCACAATATCAATGTGATTACGGCTTAGCACGTTCAGCGCATCGACCCCATCCTGTGCGGTTTTGGTTTGATAGCCCAGTGTGCCGAGTTGCTCGGAGAGCAACATACGGTTAATCGGGTGATCATCAACAATCAGTACCATAATGTCATCGTAACGGTTGGCCTCTTGCGGTGCGGCCAACTGCAACGGCGTGCTGGTTTCGCTATCAATATTGAGGCGATAGATGCGGCCAAGTAATGAAGGCAGATCGTGCAGCATCGCACTGCTCTGCACCCACTGACCCGGCGCGGTTTCCTGCGGCATGTCGATGTGCTGACCGCAGATGTGAATCTGTGCGCGCACGGCCTGTGACACCGTATCCTGATGGTCGCTAATAATCACATCGTCGCTACCGGCATTACCCTGATAATGCGCGATCGCAATACCCTGTTGCTGCAACAGACGCAGCAGGAAGACCGCAAGATAATCATTGCGCATATCCAGCCAGATGGCTTTTTCCTGCAAGCCATCCAGCAGCGGCGGCGCAGGCTGTTGTCCAGCGTAAATGGGGATACGGATGATAAACTGGCTACCCATGCCCGGCTCAGAGTCGACCTCAATATCACCGTCCATCATGTTGATCAGCTTTTCACAGATTGCCAGACCCAGCCCGGTGCCCTGGAAGTTGCGCTGCACGCCAGAGCCCACCTGGAAGAAGGGATCGAACAGACGCGTCACTTCTTTCGCTGGAATACCGACGCCGGTATCGCGCACGCGGAAGGCTAAATACCCATCTTTGACATAAGCATGCAGAATAATGCAGCCGGTATGGGTGAACTTGATCGCGTTATTCAGCAGGTTAGAAATGACCTGCTGCAGACGCATTGGATCGCCATCCATCGTCAGCGGCACATCATTTTCGATCATCACATATAACGTTAGACGTTTACGCACCACCAGCGACAGATAGTTGCTGGCGATGTGATTGACCACCTCACGCGGCGAGAACGGGCGCGGCTCAATCTTCAGCTGCTCCGACTCAATTTTCGAGAAGTCGAGAATATCACTGATGATTTTCAACAGCAGGCTTGATGAGTTGTTCATCGCCGTCACCAGCGATTCCACACCTTTTGGCAACGACTTAGTTTGCAGCAGGTCGAGGTTACCGATGATGCCGTACAGCGGGGTGCGCAGTTCGTGACTGACGGTGGCAAGGAACATGGATTTGGACTGGCTGGCCTGCTCTGCCGCATGCGCCATCTCCTGCAACGACTGCTCCATGCGCACACGAGCTGAGACGTCCACCAGCACGCAAATCGCTACGTTTTCATTGCGATAGCGTGAATGCACAAAGCTGATTTGCAGGTTGGTATTGGTACCGGTGAGCACATCGACAAAGTTGACCTGCTGGCCCCCGATGATCTCATTGAGGCGCTGACGATCTTCCTGCGTCAGCAGCGTCAGATAGTTGTGAGCCAGTTCGTTACTCAGAATATTGGTGCCGTCGCTGGTGCGCAAAATACAGATGCCGACCGGCGCCGAAGCGACAATTTTGCGGTTGAACTGCTCGTGCTCTTCCAGCCGATGTGCGTTATCTTCCGCTGGCAGGAACATACGGCGTTCGAATATCCATGCCAGCGTGAACAGGATCAATGCGCTGAAGATATTCAGCAACAGCGCGTTAATCAGCATCAGCTTGAGCTGATCCACCAGCACGTCAGTAGAGAGTGACCACACCACGTTAAGATTGGACGGCGGAAGCGGTTTCTTCAGGACTAACTGGCGATAGCTATCAAGATAACCAAACCAGGTGCTGTCATCCGGCAGATCGTCAAAAGAGTAGCCGGGGCCACCGCGACGCGAACTCAGCAACGGACGATAGTTCTCATCAGTAATGGTGGCAACCAGCGGCAAGCCGCCCGGCTGAATAAACTCATCAAGACGGATATTTTGTTCCACGCCCAGCAACGCCTGTAGCTTGTTGGCCACATACACCGGCATCACCATATAGAAATTACCGACACCAGGCTGGCTGCTCGGCGTAATCCAGTACATCGGATTACGGCGCTCTTCTTCGTTGCCGCTGCGATAGTGCAGCACCCGCTCGCGCAGGGCTTTCAGGCTGCGTTCACGATCGACTGAATTGTTGTTACCAATGGCGAAATCGGCCAGACACTGGTTTTCACCCCCAATAAAGAACACCCGGTTGAGTTCGTAAGCGGAGGT
Organism: Pantoea sp. ME81; assembly: GCF_903970985.1. Classification (NCBI taxonomy): domain Bacteria; kingdom Pseudomonadati; phylum Pseudomonadota; class Gammaproteobacteria; order Enterobacterales; family Erwiniaceae; genus Pantoea; species Pantoea sp. ME81. The sequence goes on from NZ_CAJCKS010000035.1 coordinate 8,839, forward strand.
GAAGTTACTTTTCCAGTAGTTGATGAAGTAACCGAGCGAATCGAGCGAGTTACGCCAGGTGTTACTCATTGAAGTGCAATCACCATCAGAAAACAGCGGCGTGAACTGTGGCAAGGTACTTTTACTGGCAGGCAGGCCATTCAGCACGTCCAAACCGTTGCTACTGTTACTTAAGCGGTTTTCGGTGATGTATTTCAGTTCACGCATGACGTCGGCCGAGTGGCGTACATACCATTCCGCCTGGCCATAATTGGTGTCAAATTCCTGGCGAACCGCGTTCTCTTTTTCGTGCAGTACGTTGATGATGAAGAAGGTAGTCAGCAACGCACCCAACGTCCAAAGCAGCAGCGCCAGCGCACGGAACAGATAGCGCGAGATGCGAAGCGTAGTGCGAAAGGAGACGAGATATTTCAAAAGAGACTCACTGGCGGTAAGGGGTTGTCAGGAAGTTGAAAAACCCTCATACACTAGCTTTATCGGCCCGAAAAAGCCAGTTGGTGCGCGACTTTGGGAGTAAAACTCAGATAAAAAAACGGCAGGTCGGTTGCCCTGACCTGCCGCTGTTGTTCACCGCTGCGGATTACTCTTCTTCATCCGCTTCAGGTGCGTCGTCGTCGTTGTCGACTTCCGGCGCGATATCTTCTTCGCCTTCTGCAACACTGCCGTCGATGGCGTCGAGTTCTTCCTCTTCCACAGGCTCAGCGACACGTTGCAGACCCACCACGTTTTCGTCTTCCGCGGTACGAATCAGAATCACGCCCTGGGTGTTACGGCCGACCACGCTGACTTCCGATACGCGTGTACGCACCAGCGTACCGGCATCGGTAATCATCATGATCTGATCGCCATCCACCACCTGCACCGCACCGATGACCGGTCCGTTACGTTCGGTGACTTTAATCGAGATCACACCCTGGGTTGCACGCGACTTGGTTGGGTATTCGCTATTCGCTGTACGTTTACCGTAACCATTTTGCGTCACAGTGAGGATGGCACCCTCTTCACGTGGCACGATCAGTGAAACCACTTTATCGCTTTCAGCCAGCTTGATACCACGAACACCAGAGGCCGAACGGCCCATGGCACGCACTGCCGTCTCAGCGAAGCGCACCACTTTACCCGCAGCAGAGAACAGCATGGCCTCATCGCTACCGTTGGTCAGCGCAACACCGATCAATTCATCATCTTCTCGCAGGTTGATGGCGATAATACCGGCGCTGCGTGGACGGCTGAACTCCTGCAGTGCGGTTTTCTTCACCGTACCGTCAGCGGTCGCCATAAAGATATTGAAGCCTTCGGTGTATTCACGCACCGGCAGAATAGCAGTGATACGCTCGTTGGCTTCCAGCGGCAGCAGGTTGACGATCGGACGACCGCGCGCGCCACGGCTGGCCTCTGGCAGCTGGTAAACTTTCATCCAGTAGAGACGGCCACGGCTAGAGAAGCACAGAATAGTGTCATGGGTGTTGGCCACCAGCAGACGATCAATGAAGTCTTCTTCTTTAATACGTGCTGCGGATTTGCCTTTGCCACCACGACGCTGCGCTTCATAGTCTGACAGTGGCTGATACTTGACATAACCCTGATGCGACAGCGTAACCACCACATCTTCCTGATTAATCAGGTCTTCGATGTTGATGTCAGCACTGTTGGCTGTGATCTCGGTACGACGCTCATCACCGAACTGGTCACGCATTGCCACCAGCTCCTCGCGGATCACTTCCATCAAACGCTCTGCACTCTGCAGGATATGGATCAGTTCAGCGATTTGGTCTAACAGCTCTTTGTATTCGTCGAGCAGTTTTTCGTGCTCCAGGCCGGTCAGTTTCTGCAGACGCAGATCCAGAATCGCCTGAGCTTGCTGTTCAGTCAGGTAGTACTGACCGTCACGAATACCGAACTGCGCTTCCAGCCATTCTGGACGTGCTGCGTCATCGCCCGCACGCTCCAGCATGGTGGCTACGTTGCCCAGATCCCATGGCTGTGCCAACAGGCCCGCTTTCGCTTCAGCTGGCGTTGGTGCGCGACGAATCAGTTCGATAATCGGATCGATGTTGGCCAGCGCAATGGCCAGACCTTCAAGGATATGTGCACGGTCACGCGCTTTGCGCAGTTCGAAAATGGTACGGCGCGTCACCACTTCACGGCGGTGGCGCACGAAGGCTTCAATGATGCCTTTCAGCGTCATGATCTTCGGCTGGCCCTGATGGAGTGCCACCATGTTGATGCCGAAGGAGACTTGCAGTTGCGTCAGGGAATAGAGGTTGTTGAGCACCACTTCACCGACCGCATCGCGTTTGATCTCAATGACGATACGCATACCGTCTTTGTCGGATTCATCACGCAGGCCGCTAATGCCTTCCACACGCTTCTCTTTCACCAGCTCGGCAATTTTCTCGATCAGGCGCGCTTTGTTTACCTGATACGGGATTTCATTGACGATGATGGTTTCGCGGCCGGTTTTTGCGTCGGTTTCAATCTCACCGCGTGCGCGGATATAAATCTTACCGCGACCGGTGCGATAGGCTTCTTCGATACCACGACGACCGTTGATGAACGCCGCAGTCGGGAAGTCAGGGCCGGTGATGTGTTCCATCAGGCCTTCAACGGTAATGTCTTCGTCTTCGATAAAGGCGAGGCAGCCGTTGATCACTTCCGTCAGGTTGTGCGGTGGAATGTTGGTCGCCATACCTACGGCGATACCGGACGAACCGTTCACCAGCAGGTTAGGAATTTTGGTCGGCAGCACTTCAGGAATCTGCTCGGTGCCATCGTAGTTCGGCACAAAATCGACGGTCTCTTTTTCGAGATCCGCCAGCAGTTCAGATGAGATCTTCGCCATGCGCACTTCGGTATAACGCATCGCTGCGGCGGAGTCGCCATCAACGGAACCGAAGTTACCCTGACCATCTACCAGCATATAGCGCAGGGAGAACGGCTGGGCCATACGAACGATACTTTCGTAAACCGCGGAATCACCGTGTGGGTGATATTTACCGATCACGTCACCGACCACACGGGCCGATTTCTTATAAGGTTTGTTCCAGTCGTTACCCAGTTCGCTCATGGCAAAAAGCACACGGCGGTGCACCGGCTTCAAGCCATCACGCACATCGGGTAAAGCTCGGCCAACGATGACCGACATGGCGTAATCGAGGTAGGAGTTTTTTAACTCTTCTTCGATATTGACCGGTGTAATTTCTCTCGCAAGGTCGCTCATGGAGCCGCTATCCCTCTACATAATGCCGGTTTTTAATGGTGCGAAAGTATATCACAGTGGTTGCTCTCGGTGAACGTAAAGCAGGGTTTAATGCCGCTTTTCCTTGCAGGTGAGAGATGCGCTAGCAAGAGTTAAGCGTTTATACTGAGGGAATATTTTGTCAGGAGTCGTGATTCAATGAGTGAACAACCGCAGGAAAGCCGCCAAAACGTCGACCATGCTGAGATTGCCAAGTTTGAAGCGGTCGCATCGCGCTGGTGGGATTTAGAGGGTGAGTTTAAGCCGTTACACCGCATCAATCCCCTGCGTCTTGGCTGGATTGCCCAACACAGCAATGGTTTGTTTGGTAAGAAGGTGCTGGATGTCGGCTGCGGCGGCGGTATTTTAGCGGAGAGCATGGCGCGTGAAGGAGCCAACGTGACCGGGTTGGATATGGGTGCGGAGCCGCTGGAAGTAGCACGGTTGCATGCGCTGGAGAGCGGTGTGAGCGTGAACTATGTACAGCAGACAGTGGAAGATCATGCAGTCAGCCATGCGGGCGCCTATGACGTCGTGACCTGTATGGAGATGCTGGAACACGTTCCTGATCCACGTTCTGTGGTGCTGGCTTGCGCGCAGTTGGTAAAGCCGGGCGGCGAAGTGTTCTTCTCGACCATTAACCGTAATCCCAAGGCGTGGTTGCTGGCGGTGTTTGGTGCCGAATATGTGATGCGCATGGTGCCGCGCGGTACACATGACGTGAAGAAGTTTATCCGTCCGGCGGAGTTGCTGAATTGGGTTGATGAGACACCATTGCGTGAGAGAGGCATGATTGGCCTGCACTACAATCCGCTGACCAATCAGTTCCAGTTGGGGCGTGGTGTGGATGTGAATTATATGGTGCATACGCATCGTCAGGATTGAGTGTTTGCGTGGTGGCTGCGGGGGCGATGCATGGTTGCTGTAGGGACTTGTGCATGGTGGCTGCGGGGACGGTGCGTCGGCCAGTAAAGCCCCGCCCGATCGCAAAGGAAACACGCATCCATGCAGATCGGCCGCCGCATCCCTGCGGCGGACGCTTTGCTCTTCGGGCGGGGCTTTACTGGCCCTGAATGTTGGTCATTGCTTTGAGTCGCGCTGCGTTGTGGATTGAGCTTCATTAAGTTGCCCTCGCAGCCGCTGTCGTTAACATGATGCAGCGGCACGTTTTTCTTCCTATCTACCCGCTTTGGGTACTTTCAATCATGCTGCTACCCGATTGTGCGGAGATGTCCATGCCGCCATCACTGCGGGAATATTCCCTTAAACGCGGTTTTCTTTCTTGGTTCGCTCATTAACGCTTCCAACGCCTCAACGCACGCCAGGTAGTGTGCCGTTTTCTTGTGCGCCAGCACGGCGGCCTCATCGGTGTAAGCTTCATAAATAAAGAAGCGCGTCGGCACATGGCTGTCCTGCAACACATCAAAACGCAGATTGCCGGGTTCCTCCAGCGCACCTAAATGATTGAGCTTAAATACCCGCAAAAATTCGTCGATACAGTCGGGTTTGACGTTGATCTCGACCAGCGTGACTTCCATCGGCTTGTCCTTTTTATCGCGATTGGCAAAGTGGCAATCCTGGTAAAGCTTGTTTAATAAAACTCTCGCAGCGATCACAGTTCAAACTTTCAGCGGTGGGCTAAGCCGTTCATCTGGAGGTGAAAACCCTCGCGCACAGCTATCTTTGCAGTAACACCCGTTGGGCCGTCGGCGTGGAGCACTTTTCCGTTTCAACAGGAGTTTTGCGATGTCACACGCCCCGCATCTGATGGCGCTCGACGCCGGTACTGGCAGTATTCGCGCCGTGATTTTCAATCTTCAGGGCGAGCAGGTCGCCGTGGCGCAAGCTGAATGGCGTCATCTCGCCCTGCCCGATGTGCCGGGATCGATGGAGTTTGATCTGAGCCACAATTGGTCACTCGCCTGTCAGTGTATTCAGCAGGTGCTGCAACAGTCGCAGTTGCCAGCCAGCGCGATTCGCAGCGTGGCCTGCTGCTCGATGCGCGAAGGGATCGTGCTCTATAACAAAGCCGGCGAAGCAATTTGGGCCTGCGCCAACGTGGATGCCCGCGCCAGCCGCGAAGTGAGTGAGCTGAAAGAGATTCATCACGGCGAGTTTGAGCGTGAAATCTATCAGTGCTCAGGGCAAACCCTGGCACTTGGGGCAATGCCACGCCTGTTATGGCTGGCGCATCATCGACCCGATATTTATCGTCAGGCGGCAACGCTGTCGATGATCAGCGACTGGCTGGCAAAATGCCTGAGTGGCGAACTGGCAGTGGATCCCTCCAACGCGGGCACCACCGGCCTGCTGGATTTACGCACCCGAAACTGGCGGCCTGATTTGCTGGAGATGGCGGGTTTGCGCGGCGATATATTGTCACCCGTGGCCGAAACCGGTACGCAACTGGGAACCGTGACAGCCGAAGCCGCTCATCAGTGTGGGCTGGCGCAAGGCACAGTGGTTGGCATGGGCGGCGGTGATGTGCAGTTGGGGACGCTGGGGTTAGGCGTGGTGAAGGCGGGCGAAACCGCGGTGCTCGGCGGCACTTTCTGGCAGCAGGTGGTGAATCTGCCGCAGCCGCAGATTGATCCTCAAATGAACATTCGCGTGAATCCGCATGTGATCCCCGGTATGGCGCAGGCGGAAGCGATCAGTTTCTTTACCGGCCTCACGATGCGCTGGTTCCGTGATGCCTTTTGCGGTGAAGAGAAACTGCTGGCGGAGCGGCTGGGTGTGGATTGCTACAGCCTGCTGGAAGAGATGGCGGCACGCGTCCCCGCCGGTTCGTGGGGCGTGATGCCGGTGTTCTCAGATGCAATGCACTTCAACAAGTGGTATCACGCTGCGCCTTCCTTTATTAATCTTTCCATCGACCCCGAACGCTGCAATAAACAGACGCTCTTCCGTGCGCTGGAAGAGAATGCCGCGATTGTTTCGGCCTGCAATCTGGATCAGGTGGCCGCCTTTTCCGGTGTCCAAACCTCACAGATAGTGTTTGCCGGTGGCGGTGCGAAGGGCAAATTGTGGAGCCAGATTTTGAGCGATGTCACGGGGCTGACGGTCAAAGTGCCGCAGGTGAAAGAAGCCACCGCCCTGGGCTGCGCGATTGCGGCTGGCGTCGCCGCTGGGGTTTACCGCAGTTTGCAGGAAACCGGGCAAGCATTAGTACGCTGGGAGCGCGAATTTCACCCCAACGCAGAACACCACCAACTCTATCAACAGCAAAAAGCCAACTGGCAGAAAGTCTATGCCGACCAACTCACCCTGGTGGACAGTGGGTTAACCACCTCGATGTGGAAAGCACCGGGTTTGTAACTCACTGCTATCCAGATCAATTTCCTTTTAGACGCGTACCACGCATTTTTGTAGGCTGGATTGGTCACAAAAAATTCATAAGCAATTTTAGATAAGTTCGCTACTGGCGGCCTTGTCAGGGCTTTTTTGACTTCAGAAATATCCGTGATGAGAACCTTTGAGCAATAAACACGCGCTCGATCAAAAAGTGAAAAAAAAGTCGCTGGCAGTTGACACCATTGGCAGGCCTTACGGAATGGGGATCCAGGAATTTCGCTACCCCCCTGGACGGATTTTTTCGCGAAAATCAACTCTTGTGATGATCAGAATGCTGACTAGAATACTCACCATATTGTTGTTCAAACTTCCCGCACCCCCTATATATAGTGTTTATCCACAGGTTTACTCACAACGAGCGGCTTGTGCATAGACCTTGTGAATAGATGGGGGATAACTCACTCTTTCATGGACAGGTAAACACGCGACATGAACCAAAGTCTGCTCGTTACTAAACGCGATGGCCGCCAGGAGCGCATTGATCTCGATAAGATTCACCGGGTACTGGATTGGGCCGCTGAAGGGCTGAATAACGTCTCCGTGTCTCAGGTTGAGTTGCGCTCCCACATTCAGTTCTACGATGGAATTCGTACTTCTGATATCCATGAGACCATCATCAAGGCCGCTGCAGACCTGATCTCCCGTGATGCGCCGGATTACCAGTACCTGGCTGCTCGCCTCGCCATCTTCCACCTGCGTAAAAAAGCGTACGGCCAGTTTGAGCCGCCGAAGCTGTACGATCAGGTCGTGAAAATGGTTGAGATGGGCAAATACGACCGTCACCTGCTGGAAGATTACAGCGTAGAAGAGTTCGAGCAGATGGACGGCTTCATCGACCACTGGCGCGACATGAACTTCTCTTACGCTGCGGTGAAGCAGCTGGAAGGTAAATACCTGGCGCAGAACCGTGTGAGCGGTGAAATCTACGAGAGTGCCCAGTTCCTGTATATTCTGGTTGCTGCATGCCTGTTCTCCGGTTATCCGCGTGAGACGCGTATGGATTACGTGCGTCGCTTCTATGATGCCGTGTCCACCTTCAAGATCTCACTGCCGACGCCAATCATGTCTGGCGTGCGTACCCCAACGCGTCAGTTCAGCTCTTGCGTCTTGATCGAATGCGGTGACAGCCTTGATTCCATCAATGCCACCTCCAGCGCTATCGTAAAATACGTGTCGCAGCGTGCGGGTATCGGTATCAACGCTGGTCGCATTCGTGCGCTGGGTAGCCCAATCCGTGGCGGCGAAGCCTTCCATACCGGTTGCATCCCGTTCTATAAACATTTCCAGACGGCAGTGAAGTCGTGCTCACAAGGCGGCGTACGTGGCGGTGCAGCCACCCTGTTCTACCCAATGTGGCATCTGGAAGTGGAAAGCCTGCTGGTGCTGAAAAACAACCGTGGCGTTGAAGGCAACCGCGTACGTCACATGGACTACGGCGTACAGATCAACAAGCTGATGTATACCCGTCTGTTGAAAGGTGAAGAGATCACCCTGTTCAGCCCGTCTGACGTGCCAGGTCTGTACGATGCGTTCTTCGCCGATCAGGACGAGTTCGAGCGTCTGTACACCAAATACGAGAAAGACGACAGCATCCGCAAACAGCGCGTGAAAGCGGTTGAACTGTTCTCACTGATGATGCAGGAACGTGCTTCTACCGGCCGTATCTACATCCAGAACGTCGACCACTGCAACACCCACAGCCCGTTTGATCCGGCTATCGCGCCAGTACGTCAGTCTAACCTGTGCCTGGAAATCGCGCTGCCGACCAAACCGCTGAACGATGTGAATGACGAGAGCGGTGAAATCGCGTTGTGTACGCTGTCTGCGTTTAACCTTGGTGCGATTGACAGCCTCGACGATTTGGAAGAGCTGGCGACCCTCGCGGTACGTGCGCTGGATGCCCTGCTGGATTATCAGGATTACCCAATCCCAGCGGCAAAACGCGGCGCAATGGGTCGTCGTACTCTGGGTATTGGCGTGATCAACTACGCTTACTATCTGGCGAAAAACGGCGTGCGTTATTCTGATGGCAGCGCCAACAACCTGACGCATAAAACCTTTGAAGCGATCCAGTACTACCTGCTGAAAGCCTCGAACGAACTGGCGAAAGAGCAAGGTGCCTGTACGTGGTTCAAAGAGACCACCTACTCTCAGGGCATTCTGCCAATCGACACCTATAAAAAGGATCTCGACGCCGTTTGCAGCGAGCCGTTGCACCTGGATTGGGAAGGTCTGCGTGAGTCGATCGTTACGCACGGTCTGCGTAACTCCACGCTCTCTGCCCTGATGCCGTCTGAAACCTCTTCGCAGATTTCAAACGCCACCAACGGTATTGAGCCACCGCGCGGTCACATCAGCATCAAAGCATCCAAAGACGGTATTCTGCGTCAGGTGGTGCCAGAGTATGAGCGTCTGAAAGATCAGTACGAACTGCTGTGGGAAATGCCCTCTAACGACGGTTACTTACAGTTGGTTGGTGTGATGCAGAAATTTATCGATCAGGCGATTTCGTCGAACACCAACTATGATCCAAGCCGTTTTGCCAATGGCAAAGTGCCGATGAAACAGCTGCTGAAAGATCTGCTGACCGCGTATAAATTTGGCGTGAAAACCCTGTACTACCAAAACACCCGTGATGGTGCGGAAGATGCGCAGGACGACCTGGCTCCTTCCATTCAGGATGACGGCTGCGAAAGCGGCGCTTGTAAGATTTAATTAGTCAGACGCCCTATCTTGTCAGGGCCGGCAATGGTCGGCCCTCATCACTTTTGGACTTAGCCATGGCTTACACCACATTTTCGCAGAACAAAAACGACCAGCTGTTAGAACCGATGTTCTTCGGCCAGTCAGTGAACGTTGCCCGTTTCGACCAGCAGAAATATGACATCTTTGAAAAGCTGATCGAAAAACAGCTCTCCTTCTTCTGGCGTCCGGAAGAAGTGGACGTCTCACGCGATCGTATCGATTATCAGGCGCTGCCAGATCACGAAAAGCACATCTTTATCAGCAACCTGAAATACCAGACGCTGCTGGATTCCATTCAGGGTCGCAGCCCTAACGTGGCCCTGCTGCCGTTGATTTCGATTCCAGAACTCGAAACCTGGATCGAAACCTGGGCGTTCTCTGAGACCATCCACTCGCGCTCTTACACCCATATCATCCGTAACATCGTCAACGATCCTTCACTGGTGTTTGACGACATCGTCACTAACGAGCAGATTCTGGCGCGTGCACAGGACATCTCGAAGTATTACGACGATCTGATCGAGATGACCAGCTACTGGCATCTGCTGGGAGAAGGCACGCACGAAGTGGCGGGTAAAACCGTGACCGTGAATCTGCGTGCGCTGAAAAAGCAGCTGTATATCTGCCTGATGAGCGTTAACGCACTGGAAGCGATTCGCTTCTACGTCAGCTTCGCCTGTTCATTCGCTTTCGCCGAGCGCGAGCTGATGGAAGGTAACGCCAAAATCATCAAACTGATTGCGCGCGATGAAGCTCTGCACCTGACCGGCACTCAGCACATGCTGAACCTGCTGCGCACCGGTGAAGATGATCCTGAAATGAAAGAGATCGCCGCCGAGTGCCGTGATGAGTGTTTCGACCTGTTCAAGAAAGCCGCCGAGCAAGAGAAAGAGTGGGCAGATTATCTGTTCAGCGGTGGCTCGATGATCGGTCTGAATAAAGACATTCTGTGCCAGTACATTGAGTACATCACCAACATCCGCATGCAAGCGGTTGGCCTCGATCTGCCGTTCCAGACGCGTTCTAACCCGATTCCATGGATCAACTCCTGGTTGGTATCAGATAACGTGCAGGTGGCACCGCAGGAAGTGGAAGTCAGTTCTTACCTGGTGGGTCAGATTGATGCCGAAGTCGGCGAAGACGACTTCAACGACTTCCAGCTGTAAGCATGAGCCGTTCTGTTGTTATTCTGCGCAGTTCCGGCTCCCGGCTGGAGTGCGCAGAAGATCATCCCAATCTGCTGACGGCACTGGAAGCGCACAATGTTTGCGTAGAGTTTCAGTGCCGTGAAGGCTACTGCGGTTCATGCCGCATGCGCTTGCTAAAAGGCGAAGTGGCTTACGCGGAAACCCCATTGGCGTTTATTCAGAAGGGTGAGATTTTGCCCTGCTGCTGTCGCGCCAAAGGGGAGATTGAGATCGAGATTTAAACACCGGGTCGCCATCAATGGCGCCCCGGTGAAATTCATGGCAACGTCTGCCCACGCAGTTACTGTTTCACGGCTTCCAGCACATCAATCCAGCCATGCCCGGTACTGACTTCACTGCCGTGCAGCCAGCGGCGCAGCATGTTCATCGCCATCATCGCCACGACTTTCTGCCGGGTTTCAACATTGTGACGCCCATGGGTGAACTTCACGCGCTGGCCCCAGCTGGCTTCCGGCGTATGCAGCGCAATCGCCACTTCGCCCTCTTCCAGATTGCCCACCGACAGCGCCAATACCGTGCCGTGATGTGCGGCCAGATTGCGCGTGCGCTCGACCTGGGATTCCAGCGGTTCATCATGAGGAGGCAGAATCTCTGCTGCGCTGAGCGGTACGTCTGCTGATGCCAGCTGCCAGTTGAGCAATCCCGCCGTATATTGCTCGCTTAGCGCCAGCCGGAAACCACGCTGTTGCAACTCACGCGCTAACAAAGCAGGCAAACCTTCAGTGCCTTCGAAGATAGTGCATTCCGCCAGCAGCAGCTTAACCTGCTGCCACGCCTGCTCCATCGCCACGCGCTGGCTGGCCGGTCCGGTGAGTTTGATTTCAATGATTGGCATTGATGAGCGATAGCCCATTACCACACCTTCCGGCAACGGTAACGGCTCCAGTTCGGCAGCAATGTCACTCTCGCCACGACCAAAGGTAGTCAGACGCAAACACAGCGGCGGCTCAGGTAAATCAAAACGCGCTTTCAAACGCGGAATGATCTCCTGCTCGACCATCACTTTAAATTCGGACGGCACGCCCGGCGTGAAGAATATCCAGCAGCGATTGAGCTGAAGTGCAAAGCCACACGCGGTACCCACCGGATTATCAATCAGCTCGGCATTCGCCGGAATTTCCGCCTGCTTGCGGTTGCTCGGCGCCATGATGCGTCCACGGCTGGCAAACCAGGCTTCCATCTTCTCCAGCCATTCCTGCTGGATCACCAATTCGGTGCCACACGCGGTGGCAGCGGCCAGCGCACTGAGATCGTCGCTGGTTGGACCAAGGCCACCGTTCACAATCAGCACATCAGCAATCTGGCTGCGACTCTGCAGCGTCTCCACCAGCGAGGACATCGCATCGCCAACGGTACTGCGGCTGGTCATAGGCAAACCGTGCTGGAACAGCACATCCGCCAGCCATGCGGCATTCGTATCGACAATCTGCCCATGCAACACTTCATCGCCCGTTGAGAGCATTTCAACACGTATCACGTTTTTTTCTCCTTATCCCTGTCGCTTTACTGTAGAAAGCGCGCACGCGAAACACAATCGCCGTTGATGCGAAACAAGGATTCGAGACAAATGAGAGGGATAACGCGGTAAAAAAGAGGAATCGGGCGTAACCGGCGTTACGCCCCGACAATTTAGCGGCGGGCCAACAGTAAACCGACAAACAGGCCAGCGGCGGCGCCAATGCCGATCCCCTGCCACGGTTTTTCATGCACATAATCGTCGGCACGGTAGGCCGCTTTTTTGGCACGGTAATAATAGCTGTCAGAAGCCTGGCTAACGCGATTCTTCACGTCTTCCAGCGCTTGTTCCGCTTTAAGTTTCAATTCGATGTACTTTTGATCGGCCGGATCACCCGACGATTTCAGTACTTCTTCCAAAGTTTCTGTCAGTAGCGCCAGGTCGTCATCAAGGCGAGTTTCAAATTGATCTGAAGATGACACGTTATACTTCCTCCATGCTCGTCACTTATCGTCGTTTAACTATAGTCATAAATTCGGTATTTGCTGCGCGCAAGGGATTCGGATTACGCTGGTTTTTGCTCGACTCAATGCAAAGTTGCGTAATCCGCGCTGTTGCAGCGTGAAATCTGCTTCGCTTATTTGATTAATCTGATAAATTTTTGTCAGACTGAATTTTTTAATTTCGCGACTGTCGTATCCCCTTGTAGCCAGACGCAATGCGTCTTACGACAGTCACAACACACCAGAGCAGCTAAGGATTAGATTTCCGGCATGAATCGTAGAAAATTTATGAAAGCGTCCATGGCCCTCTCTGCCGCAAGCGGCATGACCGGGCTCTCCTCGCTGTTTGCGCATTCCGCCTGGGCCGATGATGGCATCGCCGACGGCACCGCAGTGCGCTTCGATTTCGACTCACTGAAAAAGAAAGCTTCCGCGCTGGCGAAACAGCCCTGGGGCGGCGCACCCGGCCCGCTTCCTGACACCCTGGCCAATCTGACACCGCAGGCTTACAACGAAATTCAGTACGATGCCAACCATTCGCTGTGGAACAACATTCCCGATCGCGAGTTAGATGTGCAGTTCTTCCACGTGGGGATGGGCTTTAAACGCCGTATCCGCATGTTCTCCGTGGATGCCGATAGCCGTGAAGCGCGCGAAATCCACTTCCGCCCCGAACTGTTTAACTATCACAACGCTAACGTCGATACCCAGCAGCTGGTCGGCAAAACCGATTTGGGCTTCGCCGGTTTCCGCGCGTTTAAAAAACCAGAACTGGCGCGTCGCGATATCGTCTCGTTCCTCGGCGCGAGCTACTTCCGTGCGGTTGATGAAACTTTCCAGTACGGCTTGTCAGCGCGCGGTGTGGCAGTCAACACCTTCAGCAACGGCCACGAGGAGTTCCCGGACTTTACCGCCTTCTGGTTTGAAACACCGAAAGCAGACGATACCACCTTTGTGGTTTATGCGCTGCTGGACGGCGCCAGCGTCACCGGTGCGTACAAGTTCACTATCCACTGCGAAGAGAAACGCGTGGTGATGGAGGTGGAAAACCATCTGTTTGCTCGTAACGACATTCGTCAGCTCGGCATCTCGCCGATGACCAGTATGTTTAGCTGCGGCACCAACGAGCGTCGCATGTGCAATACCTATCACCCGCAAATCCATGACTCCGATCGTCTGGCAATGTGGACCGGTAAAGGCGAGTGGATTGCGCGCCCGCTGAACAACCCGCAGCGCTTGCAGTTCAATGCTTATGAAGATGAAAACCCACGCGGTTTTGGTCTGCTGCAGCTCAATCACGACTTCAAAGATTATCAGGATGTCATTGGCTGGTATGACAAACGCCCAAGCCTGTGGGTTGAGCCGATTGGCAAATGGGGTAAAGGCGCCATCAATCTGATGGAGATCCCGACCACTGGTGAAACATTGGATAACGTGGTGTGCTTCTGGCAGCCAACCGAGCCGGTCAAAGCGGGCAGCGAATTCAGCTTCCAGTACAAACTCTACTGGAGCCAGTTACCGCCTGTGCGCAGCGGTCTGGCGCGCGTGGACGCAACGCGCACCGGTATCGGTGGCTTCCCAGAAGGTTGGGCGCCGGGCGAGCACTTCCCCGATCAGTGGTGCCGCCGCTTCGCGATTGATTTCGTCGGTGGCGACCTGAAAGCCGCTGCGCCGAAAGGGATTGAGCCGGTGATCACCGTGAATGCGGGTACCATCAAGCAGGTTGAGATTCTGTATGTGGAGCCGCTTAACGGTTACCGCATTCTGTTTGACTGGTACCCGAACAGTGACTCCACTAAGCCGGTGGATATGCGCCTGTTCCTGCGCACCAAAGATGAGACCTTAAGTGAAACCTGGCTGTATCAGTATTTCCCACCGCCGCCGGATCAGCGTAAATATACCGATGACCGACAGATGACGCCGGGCTGATATCCCCTAAAAAGTTCGAATTTCAGGAAGGCGGCAAACAAGAGAGCCCGATGAGCTGACTGAAGTCAGTGATTCGGGTGAGCCAGGCAGCCAACTCACCGGTAATTTGAAATATGACGGGTATAAATGGCGAGGAGTATTCCTCGCCATTACGCTTTCTGCATACCGATGTGTGGAATGTTATCTTCCATATAAACGTCCCCCACCGCTTTGAAGCCAAGACGACCGTAAAACCCTTCCAGATGGGCCTGCGCCGATAAATAAATAGTGCGTTGCGGCCAATGGGTATCGCAACTCTCCAGCGCTTTCTCCATCAGTCGATAGCCCAACTTCAGGCCACGCGCTTCTTCGGACACGATCACGCGACCAATCATCACCGGGGCGCTGTCCAGTGAGGGCGTAAGCACACGAGCGTAGGCCAATAATTTGCCGTCAAGGAAGCCCATGATGTGGCGATTCTCTGCTCGCAAATCCTGACCATCTACGTCTTGATAGGGGCAGTTTTGCTCCACAATGAATACGTGATTGCGCAGTGCCAGCACGGTATATAACTGCTGTGCACTCAGTTCACTGTGGTGGCAATCAAGCCATTGCATTTCCATGATGCTTCCTTGTCTGAGCGAAAAAAGTGATCCCCTGAGAGTATCACAGCGCGCGGGGATTGAGCAGCCGTACAGGGTTGCCGCATTGCCTTGCCGTGATCGTATTCTCAGATTACAGGCAAAAAAAATCAGGCCCTTGGGCCTGATTTCTGAGGTCAAAGCGCATTTACATCAGCGGCTGTGCCATCTGTACCAGCGAGATCAGTGGCTGCGGATAGACACCCAACAGCAGTACCAGAATCGCAGAAATCAGCACCACCACACCACCAGCGGTGAAGGCCCAGTTGGCTGGCGTGTCACGATCGCGCGTGTGCATTTCTGGTGGGCTGAGGTAAAGGCTCACCGTCACACGCAGATAGTAGTAAAGACCGATCGCACTGCCGGCAACGACTGCCGCGGTTAACCACCACAGATGCGCGTTCACACCGGAAGCAATGACGTAGAACTTACCAATGAAGCCCAGCGTCATCGGGATACCGGCCAGAGACAGCATCATGACGGTCATGACCGCTGACAAAATTGGACGATGCCAGAACAGACCACGGTAAGAGTAAAGCGTATCCGCATCCGGGCCACGGTATGGGCTGGACATCAGGCTGACCACACCGAACGCGCCGAGGCTGCTGAACAGGTAACCCGCCAGGTACACACCCGCCGTTTCCAGTGACAGCTGATGGGTTTTCACCGCAATCAGCGACACCAGCAAATAGCCCAGGTGCGCGATCGATGAGTAACCGAGCAGACGTTTGATGTTGCTCTGCGAAATCGCCATCAGGTTACCGAATAGAATCGACACAAAGGCGATAACACCGAGCACGGTGCGCACGGCTTCGCTGTCCGTCACTGGCGCGTACAGGAACAAGCGCATCACCACACCAAAGATGGCGATTTTGCTGGCGGTGGCCAGGAAGGTTGAAACCGGCGCAGGCGCACCCTGATAAACGTCTGGTGTCCACAGGTGGAACGGCACCAGTGACAGCTTAAAGCCGAGGCCGATAATCATCATGCCCAAACCGACCAGCAGCAACGGCTGTTGGATCATGCTGTCATTCAGGCTTTTACCCAGTTGCACAAAGCTCAGGCTGCCAGAATCGGCATAAATCAACGCGATACCAAAGATCAGGAACGAGGACGCTGCAGCGGACAGGATCATGTACTTCAGTGCCGCTTCCAGCGAACGTTTCTGACGGAATGCGTAACCGATAAGACCAAACAGCGGCAGTGACAGCAGTTCAATACCAATGAACAGCGCCGCCAGATGGTTGGCACTCGCCAGCACGATGCCACCGAGCGCCGCAATCAGCACCAGCAGATAGAATTCATCTTTGTTGTCCGGGAAACCGGCCAGCCACGGATAAGCAAAGGTGCAGGTTGCGAGGCTGGCCAGCAGCACCAGCGCGGTGTAGAACATTGAGTAACCGTCAACGCGCAGCAGCGGCGTGACATCCATGGCACCGACATGACCGACAAACCACAGTGAAAACAGCGCTACGTTCAGGCCAATGACCGTCAGCGTGGCATTAACAAAGTGGTTGCGTCGCCACGCAATGGACAGCATCACCACCACCACCGTCAATCCGACGATCAACAGCGGCAGTAACGCAATCAGATGTTGAGGAGTTATTGTCATGGCGAATTACGGCCTTGTAGTTGAAATTGAAGCGGTAAACCACTGCTGAATATTGCTCATCGCAGCGTGAGAGGTATCAAGGATCGGCTGTGGATAAACACCCAGCAGAACCAGCAGCACCACCAGCACGCCGATCGTCATGAATTCACGCGGTGACATGCCCGGCAGCGGAGCTTTCGATTTCGCTTCGCCGTAGTAAGCGCGCTGCATCATCACCAGCGAATACACCGAGGCAAACACCAGACCAAAGGTGGCAATCACGATAATCACCGGCACCACCTGGAAACTGCCGGTCAGAATCATAAATTCGCCGACAAAGTTACCGGTGCCTGGCATACCGAGGTTGGCCACCGCGAAGAACAGCGACAGGCCTGGAATCCATTTAATGCGTGACCACAACCCCCCCATCTGACGCAGGTCACGGGTATGCAGACGCTCATAAAGCTGCCCACACAAGATGAACAGTGCTGCGGCGGACAGGCCGTGCGCAATCATCTGAATCACCGCGCCCTGGAACGCCAGCTGGCTGCCGGTGTAGATAGCAATCAGCACGAAGCCCATGTGCGAAACGGAGGTGTAAGCAATCAGACGTTTGATATCCGTCTGCGAGAACGCCATCCAGGCACCGTAGAAGATACCCAGTACACCGAGCCACATAGCAATCGGCGCAAACTCTGCGGAAGCATTCGGGAACAGTGGCAGGCTGAAACGCAGCAGACCATACGCCGCCGTTTTCAGCAAGATTCCTGCGAGGTCAACCGAACCCGCTGTCGGTGCCTGACTGTGCGCATCCGGCAACCAGCCGTGCAGAGGCACCACTGGCATTTTCACTGCGAAAGCGATAAAGAAGCCGAGCATCAGCAGATATTCAACGGTGTGCGACATTGGCGTTTTCAGCAGTTCTTCGTAGCTGAAGGTCCAGACGCCCGTGGCGTTGTAGTGCACAAATACCAGCGCCAAAATCGCAATCAACATCACCAGACCCGAAGCCTGGGTATAGATGAAGAATTTGGTTGCGGCACTGATACGCGTTTTACCGTCAGAGGCTTTGTGACCCCAGAGCGCGATGAGGAAGTACATCGGCACCAGCATCATTTCCCAGAAGAAGAAGAACAGGAACATGTCGATGGAGAGGAACACGCCAATCACACCACCGAGGATCCACATCAGGTTGAGGTGGAAAAAGCCCTGATACTTCTCGATTTCATTCCAGGAACAGAGCACCGCCATCAAACCCAGCAGGCCGGTCAGCACCACCATCAGCAGCGACAAACCGTCAATAGCCAGATGGAAGTTAATACCGAAGCGTGGAATCCATGGCACCGAGAAAGTCGACTGCCACTGCGGCATTCCTGCAGCCTGGGTGAGTGAATAGCCTCCCTGCAGCCACAACTGCAGACCGAGTGCCAGCGTCAGCCCCATGGTGATCATGGCGATCCAACGCGGCACTTTTGCGCCGAGGCGCTCTGCTAACCAGCAAAGCAGACCCCCAACAAAAGGTATGATTATTAGCCAAGGTAATAACACGGCATACTTCCCTTTTTTCAACCTGATTTCGAGCTATCTTGCTTGCCACTTCCATCACCGTCAGCGCTCGCCACCCTCACGTAAAAAATACGCTTGGGTTGCTGCACACTGACGGCAACGAAACGGGCTACATCAATAACGCTTCGTCATTCAGGCAATTTTTCACATTCGCTTCTGGGGTGAAAGAATCCTTGATCCTCTCGCCCCCGCTCATCAATCTTTAAATCACCAGCATCAGCGCCAGTACCACCACGGCACCGACACTCATGGAAGCCACATACCAGCGCACGTAACCGTTCTCGCTCACCACCAGGCCTTTATTACCAATGCGCGACAACAGCGCAGGCAGGTTCATCAGTGAGTTCAGCGGATCGCGCTTCAGCAGCCAGGCAATGCCCAAATAAGGTTTTACAAACACCTTGTCATACAGCCAGTCGAAGCCCCATGCCGCGAACCACCAGGTGCCGAAGAAACGGCCCGGCGCGCTGTTGGCAACACTGGTGACCAGCTGGCGTTTGCCAAGCCATAGGGCAGCAGCAATCAGGATGCCGACAATCGCGACCACGCCTGAGGTGATTTCCAGCGCCACTTTGCCGCCCTCACCGAATTCATTCTGCGGCAGCACGCCCGCCAGCGGTGGCGTGATCATGGCGCCAACGAAGGTGGAGAGCACTAACAGCACAATCAGTGGCAGATGGTGAGTGATGCCTTTGCCCGCGTGCGCATGAATTTTCTCTTCGCCGTGGAACACGATGAAGATCATGCGGAAGGTGTAGATCGAGGTCAGGAATGCACCGACCAGACCCGCCACCATCAGATTGATGTGACCATTCGCCAGCGCACCAAACAGGATTTCATCTTTACTGTAGAAACCTGCGGTAATCAGCGGCAGTGCCGCCAGCGCAGCGCCGCCGACCAGGAAGCAGGTGTACACCAGTGGGATGCTCTTACGCAGGCCGCCCATTTTGAAGATGTTCTGCTCGTGGTGGCAGGCCAGAATGACCGAACCAGAAGAAAGGAATAGCAGTGCTTTGAAGAAGGCGTGCGTCATCAAGTGGAAAATGGCCGCGTCCCATGCCTGCACGCCCAGCGCGAGGAACATGTAGCCGATTTGACTCATGGTAGAGTAAGCCAGCACGCGTTTGATGTCGGTTTGCACCAGCGCGGCAAAGCCTGCCAGCACCAACGTAATCGCCCCCACAATACCCACCAGATGCAGCACTTCCGGCGTCAGCAGGAACAAGCCATGGGTACGCGCAATCAGGTAAACACCCGCGGTTACCATGGTGGCGGCGTGGATCAGAGCTGATACCGGCGTAGGACCCGCCATCGCATCAGCCAGCCACGTTTGCAGTGGCAACTGTGCAGATTTACCGACCGCACCGCCCAACAGCATCAGGGTTGCCCACTGCAGCATGTGGTTGTCAGCGGCGAAATGCGCCGGCGCCAGTTCCACCAGCTCGCGGAAGTTCAGCGTACCCAGTTCGTTGTAGAGAATGAACAGCGCGAATGCCAGGAACACGTCACCGACACGGGTGATGATAAAGGCTTTCATCGCCGCTTTGCCGTTCTCTGGGTTGCTGTAGTAGAAGCCAATCAGCAGATAAGAGCACAGGCCCACGCCTTCCCAACCGAGATACATCAGCATCAGGTTGTCGGCCAGCACCAACACCACCATGCTCGCGATGAACAGGTTGGTGTAAGCGAAGAAGCGTGAATAGCCCTCTTCACCGCGCATGTACCAGGAAGCAAACATGTGGATGAAGAAGCCGACCCCCGTGACCACTGACAGCATGGTCAGAGACAAGCCGTCCAGTACCAGGTTCACTTTGATATCAAAGTGGCCGACCTGAATCCATGTCCACAACGCCTGAGTAAAAGGCTGTTGGCCGTTACTGAAGAAATCCATACCAACGAAAACGGTGGTCAACGCCGCCAGACCGACCGATCCCATTCCCACCGCTGCCGACAGATTCTCCGACCAGCGACCACGGGAAAACGCCAATAGCAGGAAGCCAATCAGCGGAAATAATACGGTTAAATAGAGAAGATTCATCCGCGCATCTCGCTCACTGTGTCAATGTTCAGCGTCTGACGACGACGATAGAGCTGGAGCAGCAGGGCCAGGCCGATGCTGGCTTCCGCCGCCGCGAGGCTGATCGCCAGAATGTACATCACCTGGCCGTCAGCTTGTCCCCAGTAGCTGCCAGCTACCACCAACGCGAGCGCGGCGGCGTTGATCATGATCTCCAGACCAATCAGCATAAACAGCAAGTTGCGGCGCAGCACCAGCGAGGTCAGGCCGAGAACAAACAGCACAGCAGCCAACATCAGGCCGTGTTGTAACGGGATCATGCGTGATCCTCCTTATTCGCATGTGCATCAGCATGGCGATTGCTCAGCACTTCGCCCTGACGCTCTTCACGTCCGATATGGAAGGCCACCACCAGACCGGCCAGCAGCAGCATTGACGCCAGCTCAACCGCCAGTACGTAAGGACCAAACAGACTGATACCCACCGCTTTGGCATCGATGACGGTGCCATCAATGCCCTGATCGTGCGCGGTACTAATGGCGTAAATCATCACCACCAGCAGCAACAGGGAGACGATGCCAGGCCCAATCCACAGCGAAGGCTTCAGCCACTCGCGCTCCTGGTCCTGCTGGGTTTTGCCCAGGTTCAGCATCATCACCACGAACACGAAAAGCACCATAATGGCACCGGCGTAAACGATGATCTCCAGCGCACCGGCAAAGTAAGCGCCCATTGAGAAGAACACGCCCGCAATCGAAAGCAGCGAAACAATCAGGTACAGCAGCGCATGTACCGGATTGGTGTGAGTGATAACGCGCAATGTCGTTAGCACCGCCACCAGTCCGCAAAGATAAAACGCAAATTCCATACCTGGCTCCTTAAGGTAACAAGCTTTTGACGTCGATTGGCTTGGCTTCGTTTTCCGCTTCGCCCTTCTCTTTCCCGTCGATCGCCATACCCGCCATGCGATAGAAGTTGTACTCCGGATATTTACCCGGACCGGAAATCAGCAGGTCCTGCTTCTCGTACACCAGATCCTGACGCTTGAACTCACCCAGCTCAAAATCGGGGGTCAGCTGAATCGCCGTGGTCGGGCAGGCTTCTTCGCACAGACCGCAGAAGATGCAGCGCGAGAAGTTGATGCGGAAGAACTCCGGATACCAGCGACCATCAACCGTTTCCGCTTTCTGCAGTGAGATACAACCCACTGGACAGGCTACCGCACACAGGTTACAGGCAACACAGCGCTCCTCGCCGTCCGGATCGCGCGTCAGCACGATACGGCCACGGTAGCGCGGCGGCAGGTAAACCGGTTCTTCTGGATACATCTGGGTTTCGCGCTTGGCGAAGGCATGCATGCCTATCATCCAGATACTGCGCACTGTCGTGCCGAAGCCAACGACAATATCTTTTAAAGTCATCTCAAAACCCCTTACTGCGCGCTGTACAGAATCACTGCGGCGGTCGCCAGCAGGTTCAATAACGTCAACGGCAGACACACTTTCCAGCCGAACGACAGCACCTGGTCATAACGTGGACGCGGCAGCGCAGCACGAATCAGGATAAACATCACCATAAAGAACGCCGTTTTCAGGGCGAACCAGATGAATGGCGGCAGGAATGGACCGTGCCAGCCACCGAAGAACAGCGTGACAATCAGCGCTGAAACGGTGGTGATCGCCACGTATTCACCGACGAAGAACAGACCGAACTTCATACCGGCATATTCGATGTGGTAACCATCGGCCAGTTCCTGTTCCGCTTCTGGCTGGTCAAACGGATGACGGTGACAAACCGCGACGCCCGCGATACAGAAGGTCACGAAGCCGAAGAACTGCGGAATGATGTTCCACAAGTGCGTCTGGCTCTCGACGATGGCGTTCATGTTGAATGAACCGGCTTGCGCCACCACACCCATCAGCGACAGGCCCAGGAACACTTCGTAGCTCAGCGTCTGCGCGGAAGCACGCATTGCACCCAGCAGTGAGTATTTGTTATTACTCGACCAACCGGCGAACAGCACGGCGTAAACCGCCAGACCGGCCATCATCAGGAAGAACAGCAGACCGATATTCAGGTCTGTCACCATCCAGGTCGGTGAAACCGGCACGATGGCAAACGCCAGCAGCAGCGATACAAAGGCAATAACCGGTGCCAGAGTAAAGATGAAGCGGTCGGTAAACGGCGGAACCCAGTCCTCTTTGAAGAACATTTTGATCATGTCAGCGGCGAGCTGCAGTGAGCCGCCCCAGCCAACACGGTTCGGTCCATAACGGTTCTGCCATAAGCCGAGCAGACGACGCTCGGCGAAACTCATAAAGGCACCACAACCCACCACCACCAGCAGAATCACAATGGTTTTCAGGATCTGGATGAGGATGTCGATAGCGTCCGGTGTCAGCCAGCTCATTGTGCAGCCTCCTGCAGTTTGTCAACTTGCGCACCTGAGAGGAACGGCGGCACACCTGGCATACCCAGCGGCAGACCCACCTGCCCTGCTTGCAGGGAAGTGGAGAAGCGTACTGGCAGACGCAGCGTTTCACCGGCACAAACCAGTTCAACCGCAGAGCCGTTATTGACGCCCAGTTTCTCCGCATCAGCCGGGTTAATCACCAGCGTAGCTGGCGACATACGCTTCTGGAAGGTCGGTGAACGCTGAGTCATCTCTTCACTACCAAACAGCTGATAGTAAGGTGCAACGCGATATTGGCTGCCTTCAACAAAGCTTTCTGGCACGGCGGTGAACCACGGCAGTGATCCTTCGCTCGCTTCAAACAGACGCACACCCGGATCGCCATGACGCAGTTTGCCACCGACTTCAGCCTGGAACTTGTTCCATGCTTGCGGGGAGTTCCAGCCTGGAGCCCAGGCGAATGGAATCTGCGAACGTGGTGCGCCTGGTTGGTTGTTACCTTCCATTGAGAAGGCAAACATGGTGTCTTTGTCTTGCGGCTGACGCGGTTCGTGCACGCTAATATTGGCACGCATCGCGGTACGGCCACTGTTACGATGCGGTGAACGCGCCAGTTTCTGACCGCGAATACGGAAGCTTGCATCCGGCGCCGCGTCTTTAATACCTTTCAACTGTGGCAATGCTGCAACGGTGGCATCGATCACGTGATCAAGCAGCGTCCAGTCAATCTGACGGCTTTCAACAGTGCTGTGCAGCGAGTGCAGCCAGCGCCAGCTCTCCAGCATCACAATGCTGTTGTCGTAATAAGACGGATCGTAAACCTGGAAGAAACGCTGTGCGCGGCCTTCCTGGTTGATCGAGGTGCCATCACTCTCTGCGAAGCTCGCCGTCGAGAGCACCAGACCGGCTTTTTCCAGCGTCGCAGTGCGTTGATGATCAACCACAATCACGTGTGCGGTGTTGTGCAAAGCCGCATCCACGGTGGCTTTCGGTGCGTGGCGGTAAAGATCGTTTTCCAACACCACCAGCGCTTCCGCTTCGCCTTTATCCAGCTGTTCCAGCGCGCTATCCAGCGATTGACCGCCCATCAGGCCGAGACCAAAGCTGTTAGCGGCACCGGCAAGGAAAGTGATACCGACATCGGCACCGCGACCTTTCAGTGCTTTTGCCACGTTGGCGGCCGCTTCAATCATCGCGGTGCTGCCAGAGTGAGTACCAGAAATAATCAGTGGTTTTTTGGCACCGGCTAACGCCTGTACCACCACATCCAGCTTGCCATTCAGCTTGCTGTCAAAGCCACTGACGGCTGGAGCGGCTTCATCGAGCGCATTGGCAATAGCGAAGCCGAGACGAGCCTGATCTTCCACCGGTGCGCGATAGCTCCACGCCGCGATATCATCAAGACGGGTTTCATCAACGTTGGTGACAAATAGCGGATGTTTGGCGTGCTGACCAATGTTCAGGATCGCCGCGATCTGCCAGTCAGCCACTTTCTGGGCTGCTGCCATTTCACGTGCTTTACCTTTCACCGCCTGACGCACAGAAAGTGCGACACGCGCACCGACCTGAGTCAGATCTTCACCCAGCACCAGCACCGCATCGTAGCTTTCGATTTCGCGCAGTGATGGCGTGTAAATACCGCCTTCCTGCAGCACTTTCAGCATCAACTCAACGCGTGCTTGCTCAGCGGCAGGCATACCGGTGGAGAAGTTTTCCGCACCGACAAGTTCACGCAGCGCAAAGTTGCTTTCAATGCTGGCACGCGGTGATCCAATCCCAATCACACGCTTCGCCTGACGCAGCACGTCAGCCGCCGCATTCACCGCTTGTTCGGCATTCAGGCTGACCCAATCGTTGCCGCGCTTCTGTACAGGATGACGTGGACGATCTTTGCGGTTCACATAGCCATAACCGAAACGACCACGGTCACACAGGAAGTAGTGGTTTACGGTACCGTTGTAACGGTTTTCGATACGACGCAGTTCACCATAACGCTCGCCTGGGCTGGTGTTACAACCCACGCTGCACTGCTGGCAGATGCTCGGTGCGAACTGCATATCCCATTTACGGTTGTAGCGTTCGGAGTGCGTTTTATCGGTGAATACGCCGGTCGGGCAGATCTCGACCAGGTTACCGGAGAACTCGCTCTCCAGCGTGCCATCTTCCGGGCGACCGAAGTAAACGTTGTCGTGGGCACCGTAAACGCCGAGATCTTTGCCGTCTGCGTAATCTTTGTAGTAACGCACGCAGCGATAGCAGGCGATACAGCGGTTCATTTCATGGGAGATGAACGGGCCGAGATCCTGATTCTGGTGCGTACGTTTGGTGAAGCGGTAACGACGGAAGCTGTGGCCCGTCATGACCGTCATATCTTGCAGATGGCAGTTACCGCCCTCTTCGCACACTGGACAGTCGTGGGGATGGTTGGTCATCAGCCATTCCACCACGCTTTCACGAAACTCTTTCGCTTCGCCATCGTCGATGGAAATAAAGGTGCCGTCCGACGCCGGTGTCATGCATGACATAACAAGACGACCACGGGTATCTTCGGCATTCTGGAATTGCTTCACCGCACACTGGCGGCAGGCTCCAACGCTTCCCAGCGCCGGATGCCAGCAAAAATAAGGAATATCAAGGCCCAGAGAGAGACACGCCTGCAACAGGTTGTCCGCTCCGTTCACATCATATTCTTTACCGTCTACATGGATTGTAGCCATAGTGAACATGCTTCCGTAAGGCTCGCCCTAAGACGAGCGTTAAACATCTAATTCTGTCCCCCGCGCCGTGTCGGCGCAGGGTGAATTCCGTGTACGGCGGCTGATTACCAGCGCGCTTTCAGCAGGTTGGGCTGAATACCACCGATCGATCGGGTATTGCCAAACACCTGCGGCGCAATGCCGGCTTCAAACTCTTCACGGAAATATTTAATCGCGCTCTGCAATGGCTCAACGGCACCCGGTGCGTGGGCACAGAAGGTTTTCCCTGGGCCGAGTTGGCGACAGAGTTGCAGCAGGGTTTCGATGTCACCCGGCTGGCCTTTTTTCTGCTCCAGCGCACGCAGGATCTTCACGCTCCATGGCAAGCCATCACGGCACGGCGTACACCAGCCACAGGACTCGCGCGCAAAGAATTCTTCCAGATTACGCACCAGCGAAACCATGCCGATTTCATGATCGACCGCCATCGCCAATGCCGTGCCTAAACGGCTGCCGGCTTTACCGATGCTGGCAAATTCCATTGGCAGATCAAGGTGTTGATCGGTCAGGAAGTCGGTACCCGCACCGCCTGGCTGCCAGGCTTTGAATTTCAGGCCATCGCGCATGCCACCGGCATAATCTTCCAGAATCTCACGCGCGGTCGTGCCAAACGGCAGTTCCCACACGCCTGGATTTTTCACGCGTCCAGAGAAGCCCATCATCTTGGTGCCGGTGTCTTCGCTGGTTGAGATGTTCTTGTACCAGTCAACGCCATTGAGGAAGATGGCTGGGACGTTGGACAAGGTTTCCACGTTGTTGACGCAGGTTGGCTTGCCCCACACGCCCGCACTCGCCGGGAACGGTGGCTTAGAACGCGGGTTCGCACGACGACCTTCCAGTGAGTTGATCAGCGCGGTCTCTTCACCACAGATGTAACGTCCCGCGCCGGTGTGCACGATCAGTTCAAAATCGAAACCGGTACCGAGGATGTTTTTACCGAGGTATCCCGCTTCGGTGGCTTCGGCAATCGCACGGCGCAGATGCACGGCCGCTTCGATGTACTCGCCACGTAAGAAGATGTAGCCACGATAGGCTTTCAAGGCGAACGCACTGATCAGCATACCTTCCACCAACTGGTGCGGCATTTGCTCCATCAGCAGGCGGTCTTTATAGGTGCCCGGCTCCATTTCATCGGCGTTACACAGCAGGTAACGGATGTTCATGGATTCGTCTTTCGGCATCAGGCTCCACTTCAGGCCGGTATTAAAACCGGCGCCACCGCGACCTTTTAGACCGGAGTCTTTCACTGCCGCAACGATTTCGTCCTGGCTCATGCCTTTCAGTGCTTTATCAGCGCCGACATAACCGTTTTTACTGCGATATTCATCGATCCACACCGGCTGCTTGTCGTCGCGCAGACGCCAGGTGAGTGGATGCGTTTCCGCAGTACGAATGATCTGTTTAATGGTCATTGATACTGCTCCAGCAGATTGGCGATGCCTTCCGGGGTCAGATGAACATGGGTATCTTCATCCACCATCATGGTTGGGCCTTTGTCACAGTTGCCCAGGCAGCAGGTTGGCAGCAGGGTAAAGCGGCCATCGGCTGTGGTCTGGCCCGGCTTGATATTCAGATTCTGCTCAAGCGCAGCCTGAATGCCCTGGAAACCGGTGATGTGGCACACCACGCTGTCGCAATAACGAATGACGTGACGGCCAACCGGCGTGCGGTAGATCTGGCTGTAAAACGTCGCCACACCTTCTACGTCACTGGCTGGAATGCCCAACACTTCAGCAATGGCATTGATGGCGCCATCTGGCACCCATCCACGCTGCTTCTGCACGATCTTCAACGCTTCAATTGAGGCGGCGCGTGCATCCTCGTAATGGTGTTTTTCGTGCTCAATAGCGTGGTGCTCGGTCTCGCTCAGCACAAAGACCTCATCAGGGTCGATAGTGTGAATGGCAATTTTTTGATCGTGCATAATTAGCGGTCCACGTCTGACATAACAAAATCGATACTACCGAGGTATACGATCAAGTCGGATACCAGGCTGCCGCGGATCACCGATGGGATCTGCTGCAGGTGCGGGAAGCTTGGCGTACGCACACGGGTGCGGTAGCTCATGGTGCTGCCATCGCTGGTCAGGTAGTAGCTGTTGATCCCTTTAGTCGCTTCAATCATCTGGAAGGATTCGTTGGCCGGCATGACCGGGCCCCACGAAACTTGCAGGAAGTGCGTGATCAGGGTTTCGATGTGTTGCAGCGTGCGCTCTTTTGGTGGCGGCGTGGTCAGCGGGTGATCCGCTTTGAACGGGCCTTCCGGCATGTTTTTCAGGCACTGTTCCAGAATGCGCAGTGACTGCCACATCTCTTCCATTTTCAGTTGAACGCGGGTGTAGGCATCACTAATGCCTGCGCCAACAGGGATCTCAAAATCGAAGTTTTCATAGCCTGAATACGGACGCCATTTACGCACGTCAAAGTCGAGACCGGTGGCGCGTAAGCCAGCTCCAGTGGTGCCCCACGCCAGCGCTTCGTCCATGTTATAGGCTGCAACGCCCTGCGAACGGCCCATCAACACGGTATTACGCAGTGCGGCTTTGTCATACTCTTTCAGACGCTTCGGCATCCAATCGAGGAACTCACGCAGCAGACGCTCCCACCCTTTAGGCAGATCGTGTGCCACACCGCCGATGCGGAACCAGGCTGGGTGCATACGGAAACCGGTAATCGCTTCAACCACGTCATAAATTTTCTGACGGTCGGTGAAGGCGAAGAACACCGGCGTCATGGCGCCCACGTCCTGGATAAAGGTGGAGATGTACAGCAAGTGACTGTTGATACGGAACAGCTCTGACAGCATCACGCGGATCACGTTGACGCGATCCGGCACGGTGATGCCGGCTAATTTTTCCACCGCCAGCACGTAAGGCATCTCGTTCACGCAGCCGCCGAGATATTCGATACGATCGGTGTACGGAATGTAGCTGTGCCAGGATTGGCGCTCGCCCATCTTCTCAGCACCACGATGGTGGTAGCCGACATCCGGCACGCAGTCGACGATCTCTTCGCCATCCAACTGCAGAATGATACGGAAGGCACCGTGCGCGGACGGGTGGTTAGGACCCAGGTTGAGGAACATGAAGTCCTCATTGGTGGTGCTACGCTTCATGCCCCAGTCTTCAGGCTTGAAGGTCAGCGCCTCCATTTCCAGATCTTCTTTCTGTTTGGTCAGTTCGAACGGGTCGAACTCAGTGGCACGCGCCGGGTAATCTTTACGCAGCGGATGGCCTTCCCAGGTCTGCGGCATCATGATGCGCGTCAGGTGCGGGTGACCATTAAAGGTGATACCAAACATCTCCCAGGTTTCGCGCTCATACCAGTTGGCATTGGCGAAGATTTTGGTGATGGTCGGCACATTCAGATCGTTTTCAGACAACGCCACCTTGAGCATGATGTCGCGGTTGCGTTCAATCGACAGCAGGTGATAGAAAACGGAAAAATCCGCGGCGGGTAAACCGTCGCGGTGGGTACGTAAACGCTCATCGAAACCGTGCAAGTCATACAGCATGACGTACGGCTTTGGCAGCTTACGCAGGAATTCGACAATTTCCAGTAACTGTTCACGTTTCACCCAGACGACCGGAATACCGGTGCGGGTGGCCTGAACGGTAAAGGCATCCGGCCCAAAACGGTTACGCAGCTCGCCGACCACTGGATCATCCAGATGGTCGCGGGTTTGCCATGCAGGCTGAGCGAGATCTTGCGTGGTTAAATCTGTCATACGTTACTCACCATTCCGGCCTGTAATCAGGCGCTAAAAGAAGGCGTCAGGATGGCGGCGCACATTAAATTGTGATGTTCTGCTGCGGCCGTTGTGCCATCCGTGTACGGGAAGCTTAGACTTCGTCTGGCGTTCTCAGGTTAGTGACGGCAATACGCTCGCCGCGTTTTCTCTCACGCTCTGGCTGCATATTGGCGCGATAAACGCCCTGATCACCCACCACCCACGACAGTGGACGGCGCTCTTTACCAATCGACTCACGCAGCAGCAGCAGCGCTTGCATGTAAGCTTCAGGACGCGGTGGGCAGCCCGGAATGTACACGTCAACCGGCAGGAATTTATCCACGCCTTGCACCACAGAGTAGATGTCGTACATGCCGCCCGAGTTTGCACAAGCACCCATGGAGATCACCCATTTCGGTTCCAGCATCTGGTCATACAAACGCTGAATAACCGGCGCCATTTTGGTAAACGGCGTACCGGCGATCACCATAAAGTCAGCCTGACGTGGGGAGGCGCGCATAACTTCCGCACCAAAACGCGCCACGTCATGCACCGCAGTGAATGACGTGGTCATTTCCACGTAGCAACAGGAAAGACCGAAGTTGTACGGCCAGAGAGAGTTTTTACGACCCCAGTTCACCATGTCATGCAGGGCATGCTCGAGCTTACCCATATAGACGCTGCGATGAACGTGCTGTTCCAGAGGATCGGTGACAATCTCCTGTTTCTGCAGCGGATAGCGATCGTTATCACCGCCGCCGTTCGGGTCTACGCGTGTCAGCGTGTAGTCCATCTTATTGCCTCGCTTTTACTGCTTATGAGGGTTGGTGTGGTTGTGACTGACCGGAATTGATTTGACCACTACGCGACGACGCGCAGGAGCCCAATCCAGTGCACCGATGCGCACCAGATAAACCAGGCCTGCCAATAGCACCAAAATGAAAATTGCGGCTTCGACAAAGCCGACCCATCCGCTCTCACGGATTGAAGTCGACCAGGCGTATAAATAGAGGGCTTCGACGTCGAAAATAACGAAGAACATCGCAACCAGATAGAATTTAGCGGAGAGGCGAATATGGGTATCACCGACGGATTCGATACCCGATTCAAACGGGGTGTCTTTATGGCGTGCCCGCGCACGACCACCTAACAACCAACCGCCGGTCAACATGAAGGCACACAGGCCAAATGCAATAACAATAAAAACAATAAACGCCCAGTGATGAGCGATCACTTCTGTGGTTGTCGACATACTCTTTGCTTACTCATCAAAAGTGGCGCTGGCATCCTGCACTGTTGCAGCAAACACACCACATGAATTCAAGGGAAGGATAAAAAACCTTGTAAACTATGCTGTCATTATCAAATAAGCAGCAATTTTATGGGGTTTTTTACTCCTTTCTATAACCTTTTGTCAACTTTGACAAAAGCACCCAAACATTAATTAACACCCGTAGCATATTATTAACAAACGAACCCCATCATACCAGCTAAATCGCTTCAGTTTGTGAGGTTAATTTCAGTGTAGCGGGTATTCACATGCATGGATCGTGCATTTAACAATCATATTTTGACAGGTCTTACAGGGATTTCCCCCCCCTTATAGGGGGTATTTTTTTGATCCAGAACACATAATGGTGTTTTTTGCTGTAAAAATCGGCGATCGGTACAGGCAAATGCCCTGGGAAAGATGGCACGGAATGATAAAGAAGTTCCACTTTGAGCAAAAATGGAACAATTTCCATTTTTCAGGAAGAGAGGAAAATTATTGGTGGTGAATCGCGTTAGAAAGCGTGAATTAAAATGCATAAAAAAAGCCTTAGCTGATGTTTATCAGTCTAAGGCTCATTTTAATAAGTTTTAACAATTAACTGGTATTCCAACGTGAAGGAATAACCCGCTATTGTTGACCTTACTCTTCGTCATCCAGCAGCAGGGTGCCATCTGGATTTGCCGTCAGATTGTAAGGATCGTTGGTGGACTGCATCGCGTTGAAGATCGCCAGCGCCAACTCGTTATCACTGTCTGGATTACGGCACAGCAGGTACTGAGTATCGGGCAATACCGGCAGCCCTTCAGCCGCACCCATTACACGCAGCTCTGGGCTCATCATCTCAACCGGGCGTGCTGTGACACCCAGACTAGCGCTAACAGATCGGTAGCGCGACGTGTCTGGAAAGAGCGCACGTCCAGCACACCCTTAGTCTGCGTCCCAGCTCGGTACCTATCAAGTCACGTAC
>NZ_CAJCKS010000036.1:0-40018 GCF_903970985.1 Pantoea sp. ME81
GTAAAAATCTGCGCACAGATCGCTCGGTACTATGCCGAACATGCGGCTCACTTATTGCAGGCACAACCTTATCCCAGCACGGTAGGCGATGCCTGGCTTGAGTATCACCCGATTGGCGTAGTGGTCGCCGTCGAGCCCTGGAACTTCCCATATTACCAGCTGATGCGCGTGCTGGCGCCGAATCTGGCACTGGGAAATCCGGTGCTGGCGAAACATGCCAACATTGTGCCGCACTGTGCGGATGTCTTCGAAAAACTGGTTGAAGAAGCGGGTGCGCCAAAGGGTGCGTGGACCAATCTGTTTGTCTCGAATCAACAGGTCGCCGATCTGATTGCCGATCCGCGCGTGCAAGGTGTCGCGCTGACGGGCTCTGAACGTGCCGGTAGCGCCGTGGCGGAACAAGCAGGTAAACATCTGAAAAAATCCACGCTGGAGCTAGGCGGCAATGATGTATTCGTGGTGCTGGACGATGCCGATATCGACGAAGCTGTGCGCCAGGGTGCGCAGGCACGATTGAGCAACTGTGGTCAGGTATGTACAGCAGCAAAACGCTTTATCCTGCACGAAAAAATCGCCACTGAGTTTATGGCAAAGTTTAGCGCGGCCCTGCAATCGGCCAAACCGGGGGATCCACTGGATGAAAGCACCACGCTGGGTCCGCTTTCATCGAAAGAGGCTCGCGACCGTTTAGTGAAACAGGTTGAGGATGCGGTTAAGCAGGGTGCGCATGTTGAACTGGGCGGAAAAGTGATTGAAGGCGTGGGTTGTTATTATCAGCCGACGATACTGACTGGACTCACACCGCAAAATCCCGCCTATTACCAGGAGTTCTTTGGACCGGTGGCACAGGTTTATGTGGTGGCTGACGATCGCACCGCCATTGCACTGGCCAATGATTCGCACTACGGTCTGGGCGGTTCAGTGTGGACGCGCGATATTTTGCGTGGGCGCAACATGGCATCGCAGATCGAGACCGGTATGGTGTTTATCAACTCCCAGAGCGATACCGCCGCAGAGTTGCCGTTTGGTGGCGTGAAACGCTCAGGCTATGGACGCGAGTTGTCCGATCTTGGCCTGAAGGAGTTTGCGAATCAAAAATTGGTGGTCGTCGCCGGTTAACAGAAATAAAAAACCCCGTCGCGACGGGGTTTTTTCATTACAGCGACGTTAGTTGCTGGCTGGAGCGGCTTTTGCCGCCTCACCTTCCGGCTTGGCTGGCGTCGCATCTGACTGCGCTTTCTGCGCTGCGGCGGCATCGGCTTTCGCTTTGTCCTCCGCCGCTTTCTGTGCAGTGGTTTTCTCAGCTTTCGCTTTATCCTCTGCTGCTTTTTGGGCAGCCGCTTTGTCCGCCTTCACTTTCTCTTCAGCGGCTTTAGCATCAGCCGCTTTCTGCGCAGCTGCTTTGTCCGCTGCCGCTTTATCTGCAGCCGCTTTATCTGCAGCGGCTTGATCCGCTTTCGCTTTCGCGTCGTCATTGGCGGCAGCAGGCGCAGGTTGTGCCGCTGGCTCTGCTGCTGGAGCCGGGGCAGCCGGCTGCAGCGGGGTACCCTGCAGTGCAGTATTCAACGCGGTAGCAAACTGATCCCAGCTGCAGTAGCCGTTGGCATCGGCATCACAGCCTGCCAGTTGCAGCGTGACACGCTTCGGCGGGTTTTTCAGGCTCAGCACATCAGCATTGCGCAGCTGTTCCGCTGTCTGATAAACATATTCCACTTTCAGCAGATCTTTGTTGTTTTTAGCATCGTGCCAGCGCTCAAACACCACCTGGCCACCGATGGGCGTTTTCTCATCGTTACCCGGCAGCTCGTATGGCTTAACCTGCAATGCGCTCAGCAGCGAGGCAATATTCGAATCATGCCCCACCATCACTGTGACTTTCGGTGCGTTCGCTTTGTCCTGGTCCACTAGCTGGCTGCGGATGTAATCCACCAGCGGTGCGGCCACTTCACGCGCGACATCGGGAGAAGTGAACAGCGCATCCTGATAACCATTTTTGATTGCCGCGAGGGATTTCCACTGCTCAGGGGTTTTAATCTGGCCCCAGGCCACCTGATCGGCCGGGAAACCTTCGTAATATTGCAGCGTGAAGGCATCGACCAGCGAATTGCCGATTTTCAACGGCCCATTCACGTTAGGCTCTTTGCCATTTTCTGCGCTGAAGGTGTTGTCACCGCCGCTCAGATCACACTGTTTTTTGCCGTTACAGGCCGGTGCAGTTTTATAATCAACAATCTTTTCTAACTGCTGGAAAGCCGGTTTCAGCGCCAGCTTCTCATTCGCAGCCGTCATCGCCGCCAGCGCTTTCTTATTGAATTCGTCGCTGCCGTCCGTGATCACCGGATTAAAGATAGGATCCATGGTGCCCATCGCATCCTGATGGGTCACAGAAATATCACAGCCAGGGAAAGCGCCAGTAATGAAGTATTGCGCGGTGGCGACCGTACGTTGCAGGCTGTTGGCATAGACAAAGATGTTGCTGCTGTCCGGGCAGGTGCCGCTTTCCACCAGACCCTGTTGTGCCAGCCACTGACGGGTATAGTTACCCATGTAGACTTCCAGCACGCCGCCTTTAGTGGTTAACTCGCCGCCGGGCACATCCCACTGCGGCCAATTCTTCTTGGTGGATTGTTCCAGCACGCTGCCGTTGTTGGCTAACGGTGCACGCAGATTGTGACGGCTCAGCATCAGCACTTGCTGTAACTGCATATCTCCATCTGCCGCGTAAGCAGACATACCGATCGGGAGCGCAGCGATAACTGACAACGCGCAAAGACTCAGTTTCTTGATCATTGTGCCTATTCCATAATTCATCAGTGAAACACTCTGGCATTCAAACGATTAGCTCGCCATTGAGCGAATTACCGCACAGTGTAACCCAGCTTGCCTCGGAAAATCGCCAGATGTTTACAAAAACCGTGAATGGAATATAGCAGTAAACGCGCGTGCCGTCGGGTTACGGCAGCAGATTGAAAAGCAACGGGATGTTTTTCGGATTTCCGGAACGCAGAAAAGCAAAAAGCCCGCATTTCTGCGGGCTTCTTTAATATGGCGGAGGAACAGAGATTCGAACTCTGGGATGGTTTCCCATCGACGGTTTTCAAGACCGTTGCCTTAAGCCACTCGGCCATCCCTCCGGAAATCTTTTTGTCACTTCACTCTGCAAGAGTGATGGCGGAGGAGGAGAGATTCGAACTCTCGGATGGTTTCCCATCGACGGTTTTCAAGACCGTTGCCTTAAGCCACTCGGCCACCCCTCCGCAATGAGGCGCACTATAAACATCCCCCCGAACGATGTAAAGCGCGGATTGAATCGTTCGCCTGAAAAACAGCCAAAATCCATTTTTTCGCTGTCAAAATCACCATTCTGCTCAGTGAAACAGCAATTTATCGCGTAAAGATGGGTAAAACGACTTTGCTGTCTGGTAGCCGTTGCGTATCCTCAGGCCATATTTGGTGTTCTCTCTCTATAATGGAGCGCATGATGGATAGAATAATTAGCTCGTCACAGCAGCAATCGCTGATCAGCACCCACAAAGTGCTGCGCAATACCTACTTCTTACTTGGCCTGACGCTGGCGTTCTCCGCGGTCACTGCCACGCTCAGCACCGTTTTTGCTCTGCCCTCTCCCGGATTAATTTTGATGCTGGTCGGTTTTTACGGTCTGATGTTCCTGACCTACCGTCTGGCAAATAGTCCGGCAGGTATTCTGGCAGCCTTCGCCTTTACCGGTTTTCTCGGTTATTGCCTCGGTCCGATTCTCAGCTCTTTCCTCGCTGCGGGCATGGGCGATGTGATTGCCATGGCGCTGGGCGGTACGGCGCTGGTGTTCTTCTGCTGTTCGGCATACGTCCTGACCACGCGTCGTGACATGTCGTTCCTCGGCGGCATGATGATGGCTGGCTTCGTGGTGTTACTGGTTGCAGTGGTAGCGAATATCTTCCTGCAACTGCCAGCGCTGCATCTGGCGATCAGTGCGCTGTTTATCCTGTTCTCTGCGGGTGCGATTCTGTGGGAAACCAGCAACATCATTCATGGCGGCGAAACCAACTACATCCGCGCCACCGTGAGCCTGTATGTGTCGCTGTATAACATTTTTGTCAGCCTGCTGAGCCTGTTAGGCTTCGCCAGCAAAGATTAAGCTGCAGACGTAAACGTCTAAAACCCCGCTTCGGCGGGGTTTTTGCTTTTTAATAGTCGGCCAACTTACAATATGCCGATTGATGCTGTGAGGAGTGACTGTGATTTTTGCCGGTAAAGAGATTGCCACCGATGCGGAAGGCTACTTAAAAAATAGTGCGGACTGGAGCGAAGCACTCGCTGCGGTGATTGCTGAGAATGAAGCCATTGTGATGAGTGAGGCTCACTGGGAAGTGGTGCACTTTGTGCGCGCCTTCTATCAGGAGTTCAATACTTCCCCTGCGGTACGCATGCTGGTGAAAGCCATGGCGCAGAAGTATGGCGAGGAAAAAGGCAATAGCCGTTACCTGTTCCGACTGTTCCCGGAAGGTCCGGCGAAACAAGCCACTAAAATTGCCGGTCTGCCAAAACCTGCCAAGTGTCTGTAATCAGCCAGTGGTAAATCGCGTGGGCATTGGCGTGGGTTGATGAGGTTCCACCAGCACCTTATCGACCCGTGCACTGGTTGGCCCGCCTGCTTTTAGCCAGGCGATTAACGCCTCCACTTTTTGTTCATCGCCAGCGGCCAGCACTTCAACACTGCCGTCGCGCAGGTTGTGCGCATAACCGGTAACGCCCAGTTTATTGGCCTGTGACTGGGTGTAATAACGAAAGCCTACCCCTTGCACCATACCGTGCACCCAGATTTTGTAGCACGTGTTCGCCATGGCTATCTCCCCATTGTGCGTTGCAATTTGCCGCCATCCACCGGAAAATGGCGCCTCATTTTTTCAGGTAAGCATAGCAAACATGACCGTTCGATTGATTCTCGCTAAGGGACGTGAAAAATCCCTGCTCCGCCGCCATCCGTGGGTGTTCTCAGGTGCCGTTGCCCGTATGGAAGGTAAAGCCCAGTCTGGTGAAACTATTGATGTCTGCGACAGCAATGGTAAATGGCTGGCCCGTGCCGCTTATTCTCCACAGTCACAAATTCGCGCGCGCGTCTGGAGCTGGCAGCAGGATGAGTCAATCGACATCGCCTTCTTTGTCCGCGCTTTTGAAAAAGCGCAGCAGTGGCGCAAATGGTTGGCGCAACGTGATGGCCTTGATAGCTATCGCCTGATTGCCGGTGAGTCGGATGGCATGCCTGGCGTGACCATTGACCGTTTCGGCAACTTTATGGTGCTGCAGCTACTGTCCGCCGGTGCTGAATATCAACGCCCGGCGATTCTCTCTGCCTTACAGCAGTGCTTCCCAACTTGCGCGATTTACGATCGTTCTGATGTTGCCGTGCGCAAAAAAGAAGGACTGGAACTGACACAAGGCCAAGTCACTGGTGAACTGCCGCCGCCGTTACTGCCGATTACCGAACATGGCATGAAATTGCTGGTCGATATTCAGGGTGGCCATAAAACCGGTTACTACCTTGATCAACGTGACAGCCGTTTTGCCACGCGCCGCTATGCTGAAAACGCTCGCGTGCTGAACTGCTTCTCTTACACCGGCGGATTTGCCGTGTCGGCCCTGATGGGTGGCTGCCGCGAAGTGATCAGCGTGGATACGTCACAGGATGCGCTGGATGTGGCGAAACAGAACGTTGAGCTCAATGGCCTTGATCTGTCTCGTGCACAGTTCGTGCGTGATGATGTGTTCAAACTGCTACGTCGTTATCGTGACAGCGGCGAAAAGTTTGACGTGATCGTGATGGATCCGCCGAAATTTGTTGAGAACAAGAATCAGCTGATGGGCGCCTGCCGCGGATATAAAGATATTAATATGCTGGCGATGCAGTTGCTCAACCCTAACGGTATTCTGCTGACGTTCTCTTGCTCAGGACTGATGGCCACCGATCTTTTCCAGAAAATTATCGCCGATGCCGCAGTGGATGCGGGTCGTGATGTACAATTTGTAGAGCAGTTCCGTCAGGCAGCCGATCACCCCGTGATCGCCAGCTATCCTGAAGGTCTTTATCTGAAAGGTTTTGCCTGCCGCGTGCTGTGACTTGAAAATCTGTACCCTGCCTCCATATTAGAGAAAGGGCACAGTTTTGGGAGGCACCATGATTACCAGTAAATTTGGCATTGGACAGCAGGTCCGTCACCGTCTCTCCGGGGTGCTCGGCGTTATTGTGGATGTCGATCCGGAGTTTTCGCTCGATGAGCCCGAGCAGGATGATGTGGCGGCCAGTGAAACGCTGCGCGCTGCACCCTGGTATCACGTAGTGATGGAAGATGAAGAAGGCGAACAGGTTCACACCTATGTTGCTGAAATTCAGCTCGCCGGTGAAACGTCGTATGAGCACCCTGAGCAACCTTCGATGGATGAACTTGCTGCTTCCATCCGGCAGCAGTTGCAGGCACCTAGCCTGCGCCATTAATGACAACGGCGACCTCGGTCGCCGTTTCAGCTTTACGACGCTATGGGCGGAATACCCAGACGCGGAATTTCAATCTTAGGACAACGATCCATCACCACCGTCATGCCCGCATCGCGCGCTAGCACTGCCGCCTGCTCATTGATCACGCCCAATTGCAGCCACAGTGTATCGGCACCAATGGCAATCGCTTCCTGCGCCACACCCCACGCGGCCTCAGCATTGCGAAACACATCTACCATATCCACTTTACCCGGAATTTCTGCCAGCGTGGCGTAAGCGGTCTGCCCCAGCAACTGCTGCCCCGCCAGTTTTGGACTCACCGGAATAACCTCATAACCCTGATCAAGCAAAAACTTCATCACACCATAGCTTGGGCGATCGGCGCGCTCGCTCGCCCCTACCAATGCAATGCGTTTGGTGCGGCTCAATACATCACGAATCGTTTGATCATTCATTTTTTTCTCC
Source organism: Pantoea sp. ME81 (assembly GCF_903970985.1). Lineage (NCBI taxonomy): Bacteria > Pseudomonadati > Pseudomonadota > Gammaproteobacteria > Enterobacterales > Erwiniaceae > Pantoea > Pantoea sp. ME81. Next base: position 6,959 of record NZ_CAJCKS010000036.1, read on the forward strand.
TTGTTCGTTCGCCTGAGTGTAGTTGCCATTGCGTGACACAGTGCAAGCCCCTCAGATAAAAACTTTGCGCCTCAGCACGAATAAATATGTGAAAATGTAAATTTACTGCCATAATGTAATAATTTGCTACACATCACCCTTAATCCCCATCCTCCGGGAGTTGAAATGAAGCTGTCTTTGGCTGTTACGAGTTTACTCGTGTTACTCGTATCGGCATCCTGCCATGCCATCACCCTCAAACTCGATCCTGAAATCGACTTGCTGGTGCTCGATGGTCGCAAAATCTCAGGCTCGTTGCTGAAAGGCGCGGATAGCCTGGAGCTGGAGCGTGGGCAGCATCAATTCCTGTTTCGCGTTGAAAAACCTTGTGCGGATGCCACGCATTTTCAGTCGGTGCCGATGATCGTCACGTTCAATGCCAGCGCCACCTCAGTCGCGATTCGTTTACCCGTTCTGGCCAACCGCCGAGAACGCAGCACGTTCGATAAGGCGCTAAATTTCCAGCTCGTTGATGAACGAGGGAATGAAATCACCAGCGTGCGCGATCGCTTACCCCAAGGTAGCAATAGCGATCTGGAAAAGGCCATGCTGAATTATAACCGTACTGCCCAGGCGGCATCGGTTCCTCGCTTTGCGCTGCAATCGGTGAGTGCGCCGGATGCCCAGATGAGTCTCGATTTTGCCTGGCAGGATGCGGGAGAGCTACCTTATCTGCAACAGTGGTTTCAGCGTTTTGATGCTGCTACACGCCTGAGATTTATCAGTTGGATGAAAACCTTACGCGCAAGTTGATAGTGTTGAAATGTCAGGGGTAAACTCATGCCTTAAAATTAATGCATGAGAAGAAACAGGAAGCCCTATGGAGCAGACCGTTCGTACCCTTAACGTTCAGAAACACATTGCCCTCGTTGCCCACGATCACTGTAAAGCGACGCTACTGGAGTGGGTTAAAGCCAACCAGAGCGCGCTGCAACCGCATGTGCTCTATGCCACCGGCACCACAGGTAATCTGATTAATCGCCACACCGGTTTAGACGTCAACGCCATGCTAAGCGGCCCGATGGGCGGCGATCAGCAAGTGGGTGCTTTGATTTCCGAAGGGAAAATCGATGTGCTGTTCTTCTTTTGGGATCCGTTAAATGCGGTGCCGCACGATCCCGATGTCAAAGCCCTGTTACGTCTGGCCACCGTGTGGAATATCCCGGTGGCGACCAATCGCGCCACCGCGGATTTCATTATTCAGGCACCGATGTTTGCCCAGCAGTTTGAGATCCAAATCCCCGATTATCAGCGCTATCTTGCCGACCGCCTGAAAGCGTAATGTTCAGGCCTTCCGACTTTGCGGCACGCCCAATTCGCGGAAGTGTTCGACAAAAACGGAAGGCCGATCTTTATCAAACAGCATCCACACTTGCTGACGTGCGCGGGTAATCGCCACATAGGCCAACCGTCGCTCTTCAGCGTCAGGGAAATCTTCCGGCTGGGGTAATAACCCCTCTTCCATAATCGATTCACGCGCCTCAGCGGGGAAGCCATCACGCCCCTCATGCAGGCCCAGCATAATGACAAAATCTGCCTGCTGCCCTTTGCTGGCATGAATGGTCATAAAATCGATCTGCAATTTCGGCCAGCGCGTTTTGGCTTTATCGAGGATGGCAGGACGCAAATGGTGATAGCGCGCCAGCAACAGCACACGCTCTTCCGGTTTCGCATAGCCACTTAATTTATCCAGCAACGGTTCCAGTTGCTCCTGCGGCAGCAGCGTGACTGACTTCTTATTCCCCTTGCTCAGACTGTTGAGCGGCTTGCGCAGCTGATGTGGATTCTGCTGCACAAAGCGGTTGGCAATCTCACCGATGCGATCGTTGAAACGATAGGTGGTGTCCAGCACGCAGCGATCGCCATCACCAAAATAGTGATGGAAAGCCGTGGTCAGACTCATTTCGGCACCACTAAAGCGATAGATTGCCTGCCAGTCATCGCCTACCGCGAACAAACTGGTGCGCTTGTTCTGCTGGCGCAATGCGGTCAGCAAGGCGGCACGCTGAGGCGAGATATCCTGGAATTCATCCACCAGGATATGCTTCCACGGGCTGATAAAGCGTCCTTTTTCAAGAATGGCAATCGCCTGATGGATCAACCCGGAGAAATCGACCGCGCCCTCTTCTTTCAACGCACTTTTCCAGGCTTTTAATAGCGGCGACATCAGTTTGACGCGTTGACTGAAATTATCGCGATACTCTTCCGGCACATCGGCAATCATGGCAGCCTGCGCGCCGCCGTGCATACGCATCAGTCCCAGCCAGCGCTCCATGCGTGAGGCCAGCCGTTGCGCCAACTTGTCATCCTGCCAGAATGGGCCTTCAGCGACCTCCCACTCCAGTTCCTCCTGCAACCAGTGACGCCAACCGCTCGCCTGCGCTTTTTTACTGTTGCACTGTTCGCGCCAGGTGTCGATCAGCAGTTGCCGCCGCGCCTTGCTGTCACTTTCAAGCTTGCTGATCACCGGCTGCTTATTGCTGCCTTCGCGGATGATGTGCAATGCCAGCGCGTGAAACGTTCGCGCCTGAATCGCACTCTCACCTAAACGTTGTTGAATACGATCGTTCATCTCTTCGGCCGCCTGGCGACCAAATGCCAGCAGCAGAATCTGCTCCGGCTGTGCCAGCTTGCGTTTCAGCAACCAACCGGCACGTGCCACCAGCACCGAGGTTTTACCACTTCCCGCACCGGCCAGCACCAGTAAGGCGTCTTCACCGTTGACCACCGCTTCGCACTGGGAAGCATTAAGCGGTGTAGTTTCGACAGTGGAGAAAAATTCGTGGTAGTCCTTGATGACCTTCGTCGTCCATTCACGGTTGCGCTGGCGAATGGCGGTTTCACCTTGTTCTAACCACTGCTGGCAAAACTGCCAGCGCGCACGGCAATTATCAAACTCATTCAGGCGCGAAAGTGGCAGCGGTAAGGCGGAAAATTGGCGTTGAATGCTCTCTTTTACCGTAGCCAGTTCGCTGCGCTTTAACCAGCGATCCTGTTGCGTGAAAGCGATAATCTCCTGTTCCAAAGCCATCAGGACTTGTGCACTGACTTCGCTCATTTCCTGACTCCACTGCTGCCAGGCATGCTGCAAGTAATGGAAAAAACGCTGCGTCTCCTGCCATTCCGTGCCGTGCAGGCGTACAACCTTATCTTCTGGCAAGTGAAATTCCAGCTCTCCCCAAACCATGCCGCGTTTACAGGCAATGCTGATTAACTGATTGAACGGGATAAGATATTCGTGACGATCGCCACTGACTTCCACGCCAGCGGCCAGCAGACGCACCCGATTATAGGGATGCTGAGCCAGACGTTTGCCCATTGATGTTGCTTTCAGTTCCATGTCCGCACCGTCTTGTGGAATTCGATTATCGCGCAGTTTACCTGTCAGACTCTTGGCGCTCCAGCCTTAAAACAGGCTAAACTGGACGACACATATTGCGGATTGCAAAAGGAAAATCGTGTTATGCGCACCGTATTGAATATTCTTAACTTCGTTTTGGGTGGCGTGTTCACAACGCTAAGCTGGCTGTTTGCCACGCTTGTCAGCATTGTGCTTATCTTTACCCTGCCTTTAACGCGATCCTGCTGGGAAATCACTAAACTTTCACTTCTGCCCTTTGGTAATGAAGCGGTGCATGTCGATGTGCTGCGACCTGACAGTAAAAGCCATGTGCTGAATGCTGGCGGAACCTTCCTCAACATTTTCTGGCTGGTGTTTTTCGGCTGGTGGCTGTGTCTGATGCATATTTCTGCCGGCATCATCCAATGCCTGACCATCATCGGTATCCCCGTCGGTATCGCTAACTTTAAAATTGCCGCTATCGCACTCTGGCCCGTAGGCCGCCGTGTGGTCTCGGTGGAAGAGGCTCAGGCCGCGCGTGAAGCGAATGCGCGTCGTCGATACTAAGGCGGACAATTGATGCTTCTGAACGCGATGCCGGGATGGCGACGTTATCTGTTCAATAGCAGCCTGCGTTATTTATTGCGCATTTTCTTCGCGCTGGCAGGGTGTGCCGCCGTTCCGTGGTGGCTGCAGCAAATAGAGTGGACCATTCCTTTGACGCTCGGCGTGGTGGCGGCCGCGCTGGCCGATCTTGATGACCGATGGACTGGTCGCCTGCGCAATCTGATGATTACGCTGGTCTGCTTCTGCATCGCTTCGGTATCGGTTGAGTTGCTGTTTCCCTATCCGTGGGCCTTTGCCATCGGTTTGGCGCTCTCGAGTTGGGGCTTCATTTTGCTTGGCGCTTTGGGGCAGCGCTATGCCACGATCGCTTTTGGTGCGCTGCTCATTGCGGTTTATACCATGTTGGGAATTGGCTTATTCCCTCAATGGTGGATGCAGCCCGCCCTGCTATTGATTGGTGCGCTGTGGTACAACCTGCTGACATTTATCGGCCATTTGATTTTCCCGGTACGGCCGGTACAGGAGCAACTGGCGGCCAGCTTTTCTCAGTTGGCGAGTTATCTGGAAGCCAAGGCAAATCTGTTCGATCCAGATGCAGGTGAACAGGATGATGCCAGTACCATTGCCACGGCGATGGTGAACAGCCAGTTGGTGGCGCAACTTAATCAGACGAAAACCACCATTCAGAGTCGCTTGCGCGGCGACCGTGGATCGCGCAGCACACGTCGCAGTTTGCACTACTATTTCGTCGCGCAGGATATTCACGAACGCGCCAGTTCATCCCATCTGCAATATCACCTGCTGCGCGATGACTGGCGCTATAACGAAGTGTTGTTTCGCTTCCAGCGTCTGTTGAATATGCAAGCTCAAGCCTGTCGCAAGCTGGCTGAGAGCATCTTGTTAAGACAGCCGTGGCATCATGACAGCAGCTTTGAACGCACTTTTTCCCGGCTGGAAACGGCTTTGGAGAGATTGCAGCAGAATGACCCGCAGGATCCTCACAATCGCGCGCTGTTTTGGCTGCTACGCAATTTGCGTGCGATTGATGCGCAACTGGCCTCGATTGAGTCTGAACAAGCGCTGGCCGAACCGCCTTCCTCAGCCGATAACCATCTTTCTCGTGAAGGGCTGAGTGGATGGGCGGACATTCGGCTACGGCTGAGCCGTCATCTGAGCCCCGGATCGGCGCTGTTCCGTCATGCTGTGCGTATGTCTCTGGTACTTTGTGTCGGATACGCTTTCATTCAGATTACCGGTCTTCATCGCGGCTACTGGATTTTGCTCACCAGCCTGTTTGTCTGCCAGCCTAATTACAACGCCACGCGCCGCCGACTCGCCTTACGTATTGGCGGCACGCTGGCCGGTATCGCCATCGGCTTGCCGGTGCTGTGGTTGGTGCCCTCCATCGAAGGGCAGCTGATTCTCATCGTGCTAAGTGGCGTACTGTTTTTTGCCTTTCGTCAGATTCAGTATGCGCAAGCCACACTGTTCATCACCTTGCTGGTGCTGCTCTGCTTTAACCTGCTGGGCGAAGGATTTGAGGTGGCGTTGCCGCGTATTGTTGACACCCTGTTGGGTTGCGGTCTGGCCTGGCTCGCCGTGGCATTTGTCTGGCCCGATTGGCGTTTTCGCAAAATTAGCGCCGTGGCGGATCGTACGCTGAATGCCAATTGTCGTTATCTTGATGCCATCCTTGAGCAATATCATCAGGGCAAAGATAACCGTCTGGCTTATCGTGTGGCGCGTCGTGATGCTCACAATGCCGATGCGGAATTAGCATCGGTGGTCTCGAACATGAGTAGCGAACTTAAGCTTCAGCAACCGCTGCGTGAAAACGCGTTCCGGTTACTGTGCCTGAATCACTCTTTCCTGAGCTACATCTCAGCGCTGGGCGCACATCGCGAACGGCTTTCTGATCCCGCATTGCTTAAAGTTTTAGACGATGCAGTGTGTTTTGTTGAAGATGTGCTGCAGATTGAACGCGTTAACGACAAGCAGGCAGTAGCCATGCAGCAGCAGGTGATGCAGCAGTTAAGTGATATCAAAAACAGTTCGGACGTGCAGGCGCCGCTGGTGATGCAGCAGTTGGGTTTACTGATTGCCCTGCTGCCAGAAATTGCCCGCCTGCGCCGCACATTATCCAGTCATTAATTTAACGTTGCTCCACCGTGTTTTTTTGGTGGAGCGTTTTGACATACCACGCATGCAGTTCTTCTCTGATCGCTGCAGGCAATGCGGCCTGGTGATGTCCGGAAATCGCCCCTTCCAATGCCATTAACGTTTTCAGCCCGATATGTTTGTTAACGGCACGCAGTTTGAGCCAGCTCTGGCGTGATCCCATTTCATGCAGCACTTTCACCGAACTGATGCCAACTTTATGCAGCATCATCTCCATGCGCAGGCTAAGGTTAGGCAGATCCTTCAGCCGTAAGGTCACTGTCCGGTTTGCTAACTCATGCTGTGCTGCGTGCAGCGCACTGGCCGACAACCGCAAGAGTTGCTCAGGATCCTGCCAAAGCTTCGCATCCACTTTGAAGTAATTCAGTTGCACTGGTATGCCGCGTTTGCGGTAGACCAGCGGTTCAAGAGCACGTTGGGTGTGGTAAGTCTGCAATGCTTCACTGGCACGCAGGTAAAGCGCGTCTTCATTGATATACGCAAAAATGACCTTTTCTACTGTCAGAGCATAGCCACCAAATTGCGTTCGGGATTCGATCTTTCCCAGCGGCGCCAGCTGTGTTTTGGATTGTTTAACGAGTGGATTGTTGGTTTTCATTACAGCTCCTTTCCGTGAATTCTCATTCGAGAAAATTCCTTAAAATCCTGGGTTTTCATCTGGTTAGAAGATAGAAAAAACCCATTAGCTGTTCAATGAATAAAAGCATTTGCTGTGTGCGATGTGCACAATTTGCGAGGTGTTTTCAGAAATTGAGGTTGATCTTTATCCAGGAAGACATTACTGTACATCCATACAGTTCATTACTGAGTGATTAAAACATGCGTACTCAATTCTCTGGCCTTGCTGATCGTTCTCAACGTTTTGCTTCTTCAAGCCTGACGCAGCCTTCTCTGGGTGGAATTACTGAACTACGTTACAGCGAACAACCTGGCATGATGCAGTTACTGCTGTTGCCGGTGTTAAAGCAACTCAGCGAACAGTCTCGCTGGCAGCTGTGGTTAACACCAGCGCATAAGCTGAATCGCAACTGGATGCAGCAGTCAGGATTACCGCTTGAGAAAAGTATGCATATCACCGAATCTGAACGACTCACGACAGTGGAAAGTATGGTGAAGGCTCTGCGCACGGGAAATTATAGTGTGGTTTTGGCCTGGATTCCGTACGAATTGAATGATGAAGAGCGGTTTGAACTCGAAATGGCAGCGGCAGAAGGTGAAGCACTGGGTTTAATTATGCGTCCGCAAGGTCACGATCGCCTCTTGTCCAGACAACCAAATACGCCAAAAATTCCGTCGGATTTGTTTCATTAAGTAAAACCAGGAATTTTCTCACGCTTTTTTTTCTTAAGGATGCTGCTAAGCCACTGATTCTTTTCCCGCCAGCTTTGACAATGGTTTAGCCGCATTTTCTCAATTCGCTGGCGAAGATTTTGCCATGTGATTTGTTAAAATGTGTGTATAAATCCCTGTTTTTTTACTGGCTGGCCTCACATCATACTTGTAACTTTCCAATCTCGTTGTAGACTTTATCTCGCCAGGGTGCTCAATAACCTCCGTTTTTTCGGTAGAGTCAAAAGCGAGCGTTTAGACCCGGCGAAGGATTAACACAAAGAGCAACCTTTTTGCTCATTGCCTATTTGGATGATAACGAGGCGCAAAAATGAAAAAGACAGCTATCGCAATTGCAGTGGCACTGGCTGGCTTCGCTACCGTAGCGCAGGCCGCTCCTAAAGATAACACCTGGTACACCGGTGCTAAACTGGGCTGGTCTCAGTATCACGATACTGGTTACTACGGTAACGACTACGAGAACAACAACGGTCCAACTCACGAATCTCAGCTGGGTGCTGGTGCATTCATGGGCTACCAGGCTAACCCATACCTGGGCTTCGAGCTGGGCTATGACTGGCTGGGCCGCATGCCTAACAAAGGCAGCGTGACCAACGGCGCATTCAAAGCACAAGGCGTTCAGCTGGCTGCTAAACTGAGCTACCCAATCACTGACGACTTCGACGTGTACACCCGTCTGGGCGGCATGGTGTGGCGTGCAGACTCTACTCAGACCAACCCAACTGTTGGTCGCATCAGCAACCACGACACCGGCGTTTCTCCGCTGGCTGCTGTTGGTGTTGAATACGCACTGACCAAAAACTGGGCAACTCGCATGGACTACCAGTGGGCTAACAACATCGGTGACGCAGGTACCGTTGGTGCGCGTCCAGACAACAGCATGCTGAGCGTCGGCGTTTCTTACCGTTTCGGTCAGGATGAAGCAGCAGCACCAGTTGTTGCTCCAGCACCTGCTCCAGCGCCAGTTGTTGAAACCAAGCGTTTCACTCTGAAGTCTGACGTACTGTTCAACTTCAACAAAGCAACTCTGAAACCAGAAGGCCAGCAGGCTCTGGATCAGCTGTACAGCCAGCTGAGCTCAATGGATCCTAAAGACGGTTCTGTTGTAGTACTGGGCTTCACTGACCGTATCGGTTCAGAGCAGTACAACCAGAAACTGTCTGAAAAACGCGCTCAGTCTGTAGTTGATTACCTGGTCTCTAAAGGTATCCCTTCTAACAAGATCTCTGCACGCGGTATGGGCAAATCTAACCCAGTGACTGGCAACACCTGTGACAGCGTGAAAGGCCGTAATGCCCTGATCGACTGCCTGGCGCCAGACCGTCGCGTTGAAATCGACGTGAAAGGTATCAAAGACGTTGTAACTCAGCCACAGGCTTAAGTTATCACGCAATAAAAAACCCCGCTCTTGCGGGGTTTTTTTTATCTCTTTTCAACTGGCTAACAACACCATCATAGTGCACACATCAGCGCTATTCGTTCTCTGATCCGCCTTTACCCAGAATCGCCTGCAGATCCTGCTTAAGCGTTGACATCTGGCTGGCATACTTCTCTTTGCGCTCGGCATCTTCAATCAACTGCACAATGGTTTCTGATAGCGTGTTGCTGCGACGCTGTGCCAATCCTGCCAAACGCTGCCACACCAGATATTCCAGATCGATCGACTTCTTACGCGTATGCTGATGTTCCGCATTAAAGTGCCGCTTACGGCGCGCACGAATAGTCTGCTTCAGACGGTTCTCGAGATCGGGGTGAATGTGCTGAGCTATCCATTCCGCTACCTCTACTGGACTATTTTCCATCGCCAGTAAGGCATCCACCGCAGCCTGCGCGGCGCTGAGCTCAAGATGACGGGTGATCAATTCACCCTCCCGATGCTTTTTCACCAGGTATTTCCACTTCCATCCACTTTCAAGATTTTCGAGTTGCTGGTATTTCATCGGAATCTCATCGTGATCACGTAACAAACTAAGAATAACAGCTTTTTTCCCGGATGCAGCAAGGAAAAACATGTAGCGGTCATCACATTTCGGGCTGGAACTCCGCAGTGCTTAACAAGGTTGATTCCTGTATAATCGCGCTTTTCCTAAATCTGACTAATGCGAATATTTTGACCAGCACTCAAATTACGTGGCAAGCCCTGCAGCCGGATAGCATCCGCTACCAATCCATTTTCTCAAACGTCTCACTGGAAGATAGCGATAGTCTTGCCGCGGTTCAGCCGCGTCTGCTGAATGCGCTGGCGCATTTGCATCATCAAACCTTAGGTTTTCCTCTGTTGCTATTACGCAGTCAGGAAAACAGCGATTACCTCGCGTGCATCGCCGAAGCCGCACAGCGCTTCCAGCCCGAAGAGATCGCGCTGTATGGCGGTGACTATCATGTCATGGGTGACACGGTCAGCCTGATGCCGCCCAGCGATGCTAACCGGCCATTCACCAGTCAGGGCGGTGTTCACTTTGCCGACTGGATTGAAGCAGAACAGCTGTTTGGTTGTGTGCGTCAGTACAAAGATCGTATTCAGCCCGAGCCGGGGTTGATTCATCAAGCCAATGGCGGCACTTTAATCCTTTCCGTGAATACGCTACTGGCTCAGCCACTGCTATGGCTGCGTCTGCGTAAGTGCATCGAGCAAGGCCGCTTTGACTGGTATTCGCAGGACGAACGTCAACCGTTGCCCGTGGCCATCCCTTCCCTGCCGCTGCAACTGCGCCTGGTACTTTGTGGCGATCGTGATGCGTTAGCCAGCTTCCAGGAATTGGATGCAGAAGTGCATGAAATGGCACTCTACAGCGAGTTCGAAGAGAACCTGCAGATCACTGATGAAGAGGACATGACCTTCTGGTGCCAGTGGACGCTCACACAAGCTGAACAAGCCGGTCTGGACCAGCCTGCAGCCGATTTCTGGCCGCTCTTGATCAATGAGGCGGTTCGCTTCACGGGCGATCAAGAAACCCTGCCGCTCTGCCCGCGCTGGTTACGCCGTCAGCTGCAGGAAACCGCGCTGCACGGTGACGTCATGAATGCTGAAGCATTGAAAGAAGCACTGGAAGCGCGCGAATGGCGTGAAAGCTACCTGGCTGACCGCATGCGTGACGAAATTCTGCTCAATCAGATTATGATTGAAACTGAAGGTGAAGTCGTGGGGCAGATTAACGGTCTGTCGGTAGTGGAGTTTCCTGGTCATCCGCGTCCGTGGGGCGAGCCGTCACGTATCACCTGTGTTGTTCATCCGGGGGATGGCGAATTCACTGACGTTGAGCGTAAAGCCGAGCTGGGCGGTAATATTCATGCGAAAGGCATGATGATTATGCAAGCTTATCTGATCGCTGAACTTGAACTCGAGCAACAGCTGCCCTTCTCAGCCTCGTTAGTGTTTGAACAATCCTATTCCGAAGTGGATGGTGATAGCGCCTCACTGGCCGAACTCTGCGCGCTGATTAGTGCACTGGCCAATCAGCCACTAAGCCAGCATATTGCGGTGACCGGTTCCGTGGACCAATTTGGTAATGTGCAGCCTGTTGGCGGCCTGAATGAAAAAATCGAAGGCTTCTTCAGCATTTGCCAGTCACGCGAGCTGACCGGTAAACAAGGCGTTATTCTGCCAGCCAGTAATGTGCGCCATTTGAGCCTCAGCGAAGCTGTGGTTGATGCGGTGAAGCAAGAGCAATTCCACATCTGGGCAATTGAAAGCGTGGATGAAGCGTTACCCTTATTAACCGGCATCGCATGGCAAAGTGAGAGCGGCGAGTCACTGCTCAATACCATTCAGGAACGTATTGCACAGCTGAACCAGCAGGAAATTCGTCATCGTCCGTGGCCATTGCGCTGGCTCAACTGGTTTAACCACAGCTGATTGATTTGCCCAGCGTACAACTGTTCGCTAATATTCGGGCTTCACTAAAAGAAGGCATATTGAGAACATGGTAGATAAACGCGAATCCTATAGCAAAGAAGACCTGGTTGCCTCAGGTCGCGGCGAACTGTTTGGCGAAAATGGACCGCCGCTTCCCTCTGATAACATGTTGATGATGGACCGCGTGGTCATGATGACCGAAGACGGCGGTAAATTTGACAAAGGTTTTGTGGAAGCCGAACTGGATATCCGCCCTGACCTGTGGTTCTTCGATTGCCACTTTAAAGGCGATCCGGTCATGCCTGGCTGCCTCGGCCTTGACGCCATGTGGCAGTTGGTTGGCTTCTACCTCGGCTGGTTAGGCGCTGAAGGTAAAGGACGCGCACTGGGTGTGGGCGAAGTGAAATTCACCGGTCAGGTACTGCCAACCGCGAAGAAAGTCACTTATAAAATTCACTTCAAGCGCGTGATTAACCGCAAGCTGGTGATGGGCGTGGCTGATGGTGAAGTCTTCGTTGACGGTAACCTGATTTACACCGCGACAGATTTGAAAGTGGGTCTGTTTAAAGACACCTCTGCTTTCTAATTCCCCAAACGAAAACCTCCGCATTCAGCGGAGGTTTCTTCCTTCAATTATGGACATCCGACAGTGCTAGGCCACCGCCGACCTGTCCTCCATGGCTTGACGCCAACCTCCCAACCAGTAAGACCGCGCATCGATCATTTGATAGGGGCATATCTCTTTTGAGCGGCCAGTAATACCCGCTTGATAGCCTCGTGAATGTGCACGTTCCAGGCGGTCTCTTTTCTGTCTCTTCATGCCTCGATTCCCTCATTTCAGGTCTGGTGGATTCTGGGTGGAAAGAAAGAGTGGCGATATAATGTTCAACCACAGTAATGTTCTAACTCCAGACAGAAGAAAGATCAATGCGCAAAATTCACGCCAATGTCATCATTTTGACGTTAAAACGACATCTATAATTGTCAATTCCGTGTATATCTGGCTGATAAGACGATAAAAAAAGCCCCTGATTTGATGTCCGTCACACAACGGCAAATCAGGGACTTAGCATAAGCATCGAACAAATCTTAATTTAGCGAAATGACACTTTTTGCGATTTGTTGTGCTGTTTGCTGCCAGCCGATAGCCAGAGTACGCACCAGCGCATCATAGCCATCTTCGTTTTGCGGCAGAGTCAGATTAAAGCCATGTTTGATTAAGCGCCCTTGATGTTGCAGGAGCCATTCTCCACTCACCACAACCTGGCCATCATAGCGCCCCTGGAAACCGGTCACATTCACCGTCAAAGTATCGTGGCTCTCACCTAACGGAGCACTGGCAACAATTCGGCCCGGCAGTGCTTTGCTGAGGTTGCTGATCAATGTCTGTTGTAGTTGTTGATCCAGCGGACTGGCCCACAAGTTATTGGCAGCAATCACATACTTTACATCGCTGGTTTGATACACCAAACCATTCCCTGCCATATAATCCGGAACCGATACCTGCTCGACCCAAATCATTGGCTGGTTGCCGCTGGATGCGCTGTCTACACGCGCGACATTGCTGCCCGCAGGCAGTTGATAATAGGTGTTTTCGATGGTGCTGCTACAACCTGCCAGGAGCAGCAACGCACCAATAATCAGCCCTTTTTTCACTGTTTCGCCCTCTTTGGCTGGGGATCCTGGCCCGGTTTGGCTTCAAACACCAATGCATTGCTCTTGGTATTGAGCGTTTTCAGCACCGGCTGCAATTCGCGCAGCACCTGGTCAAGTCGCTGCATGTCTCCTACCAGTTTGTTATAAGCCGGTGAACCCGGCTGCAAGCCTTTCATGCTGCGATTCAACTCGCGCAGCGTCTGCTGCATATCTTCTGGCAGCGTTTTCATCGCCGGGCTGGCAGTGATGTGATTGAGGTTATCCAGGGTTTTCTGCAATTGCTGCATCGTACGCTGGCTCTCTTTCAGGGTGCCTGTCGCTTCGGTGATCATCGGATTTAATGGCAGACCGTTGATCTTATCCAGCGCTGCCGTCAGTTTCTGCTGGATCTGACTTAATCCACCACTGACCGTTGGAATCACCTCCAGGCCCGCAATCTCATTTGGACCTTTATACGCCGGCGCGTTGTCATAGAAGTCCAGATCGATATACAGCGCACCCGACAAGAGGTTACCGGTTTTCAGCGTGGCGCGCAGACCTCGCTTCTTGCCATCCTGCAGATGCTGTTCAAGGTTGAAATCTCCGCCCAGACGGCTGATAAAGCGATCCGGTTCGATGCGAATCAATATCGGAACACGATAATCGTTATTCAACGCCTGTTTGATACCTGGAATGGTGTAAGGCACTTGCGAGACGGTACCCAGACGAATGCCACGGAACTCAACCGGTGCGCCTACCTGCAAGCCACGAATCGAATCGGTAAAGAACAGCAGGAAATCGGTGTGGTTGGTATATAACGAATCCTGGATGCTGCGCTGATCGTCAAACAGATGGTATTCCGCTTTATTTTCGGCGATCTGCCCCAGCTCCGCGCCATCTGGCACATCAAAACTAACACCACCGCTAAACAGCGTAGTCAGTGAACCCATTTCCACCCGCATGCCGGAGGCAGACATATCGACGGCGATACCGCTGTCTTTCCAGAAACGGACATTGGTCGTGATCAGACGATCGTACGGAGCGGCGATGAACAGTTGATAGGTCATCATGCGTTTATCGGTATTAAAGGTGCTGGATTCCACCGTACCCACGCGATAGCCACGGAACAGCACCGGATCGCCCGCATTAAGCTGTCCGGCTTTTTTACTGTCGAGTGTGATGCGAATGCCTTTGGCATCCGGCGGTGCCAGAGGTGGCGCATCCAGCAGTTGATAGCGCTCCGGTTGATCGCCCTTCGTACCTGGTTGCAATTCAATATAGGCACCCGAGAGTAATGTGCCGAGACCGGTAATCCCTTCGCGTCCGATTTGCGGTTTCACCACCCAGAATACGCTGTCGCCATGCAACAGTTTTTCCATCCCAGAATTGAGACGTGCTTTGATCTCCACATGGTGCAGATCGTCAGTTAATACTGCACTTTCCACTACGCCAACATTGACACTGCGGCTCTTAATGGTGGTTTTTCCGGCTTCTATACCCTCAGCGCTTTCGGTGATCAACGTCACCTCCGGACCCTGATGGCTGAAATGATAAAATAAGATCCAGCCACCAATGAATAGCGTGACGATGGGTACGATCCAGACCGGTGACCAGCGTTTAATCTGGTCGACCTTAGCAGTCCCGTGATGGTTGTCCGTCAAGACGCGGCTCCTTTCGTTCAGTTTCCCGTAATCGATCCCAAATCAGGCGCGGATCAAACGTCATCGCTGCAAACATGGTAAGAATCACCACCATGGCAAACAATAGCGCGCCTGGCGCAGGGTAAACACTCATTAGCTGCCCCATCCGCACCAACGCGGATAGCACAGCGATGACAAACACATCAATCATTGACCAGCGGCCAACAAATTCCACCACCTCATACACCACGTGCATCTTCTCATCATCACGCCGGCCACGACCACTGGCGTGCCAGCAAAGCCAGGCAATCGCCAGCATCTTGAGTGAAGGCACCATGATACTGGCGATAAAGATCACCAGCGCCACTGGCCAGGAGCCATCGCTCCACAGCAGAATCACCCCGGCCATAATGTTCGAGGGATACTGCGAGCCAAGCGTCTCGGTGACCATAATCGGCATGATGTTTGAGGGGATGTAGAGCATCACCGAGGTGATCAAGAGTGCCAACGTCCATTGCAAGCTGTGCTTACGTCGCGGTGCAGCGACCACGCCACAGCGAGGACACTCAGCCTGCCCGACAGATAAGATAGCGGTACAGCAAGGACAACTGCGCAATCCCTGCTTCAACCCACTGATTCCGGCTTGCGGCACCATCGGCAATGCCGGGAGTGGACCCATGCTCTGCCACACCCATCGCCGATCTACACACTGAAATGCGCGCAGCTGTAATACACAGAATAGACACCACGGCCAGAAACTGCTGCCAAGGCCAATTTCGCCGTAGGCCATCAGCTTCACAAAGCTCACCAGCACGCCTGCCATAAAGATTTCGGCCATGCCCCAACTGCGCAGCTGGAATAAAATACGCGCCAGCCCAAGGCGCAGACTGTGCGGCATACGCACGCGATTTACCAACAGCAGAATGGTGATCATGCAGAATGCGGGAATCCCCTGTACAAACAGCAGAAACAGTGTCGCCAGGCTGCGGTAATCTTCACGATCCATCACCGCGGGAATTTCGAGCAGCGAGATTTGGCTGCTCAGCCCGGCCACATGCATATTGATAAAGGGAAATAGATTCGCCAGCACCAGCATAAACAGTGCCGCGAAAGCGTACCCGGTAGGACGTTTTCGCGGCTCATGCCAGTTAGCGGTCAGCGTGGTATGACAACGTGGACAGCGCGCGCGACTGCCCACCGGCACGGCAGGCAATTTTACGGTTAAATCACACTGTGGACAGAGCATCCACTGGTGCGCCTGATCCGTTGCACACATACTGACTTCCTCTGTGTTACGCGCCGTTTTTCAGCGCTTCCAACTCTTCCCAGCGCTCAAACGCCACTTCCAGCTCTTTTTCCGTCTGCGCTAACGCATCCAGAACAGGTTGAGTTTTGTCGTGCGGCTGGCTGAAAAAGTCGGGATGGCTCATTTTCGTCTGCAGTTCGCCGATACGTGTTTCCAGTTGCTCCAGTTTTTGCGGCAGCTGTTCCAGTTCACGCGTCAGGTTATAGCTGAGTTTGTTCGCGCTACGTTTTGGCTCCTGATTTTTCTCTGCCGCTTTGGGCGCAGCGGATGCGGTTTTCACCGTAGCGGACTTGGTTTGCTTATAGGCGCTACGCTGCAATTGCGCATCGTGATAGCCGCCGACAAAGGCACCAATCTCACCGTTGCCTTCAAAGATCCAGCATTCGGTCACGGTGTTATCGACGAATTGACGATCGTGGCTCACCAGCATCACGGTGCCCTGATAACCATCCACCAGCTCTTCCAGCAGCTCCAGCGTTTCGACGTCAAGGTCGTTGGTCGGTTCATCGAGAATCAACAGGTTGCTGGGTTTCAGGAACAAACGCGCTAACAGCAGGCGGTTACGCTCACCACCGGATAACGCACGCACTGGCGTCATCGCACGCTTCGGATGGAACAGGAAGTCCTGCAGATAGCCCAGCACATGGCGCGGCTTACCGTTCACCATCACTTCCTGCTTACCTTCCGCGAGGTTATCCATCACGGTACGATCCGGATCCAGTTCAGCACGGTGCTGATCGAAGTACGCGATCTCCAGCTTAGTCCCGCAGTGCACGCGACCACTGTCCGCTTTTAACTCATCCAGCATCAGACGCAGTAAGGTGGTTTTACCACAGCCGTTCGGGCCAATCAGGGCGATCTTATCGCCGCGCTGCACCTGAGTGGAGAAATCGCGCACCAGCGTTTTGCCATCCACGCTGTAATTGACGTTTTCCATCTCAAACACAATCTTACCTGAGCGAGCGGCTTCGCCGACCTGCATGTTGGCTTTGCCCATCACATCACGGCGTTCTGAACGTTCACGACGCAGCGCTTTTAATGCGCGCACGCGGCCTTCATTACGGGTACGGCGCGCTTTGATGCCCTGGCGAATCCAGACTTCTTCCTGCGCCAGCTTGCGGTCAAACTCCGCGTTCTGCATCTCTTCGACGCGCAGTGCTTCTTCTTTACCCAGCAGGAATTGATCGTAATCGCCCGGCCAGGAAACCAGTTTACCGCGGTCGAGATCGACAATACGCGTCGCCATATTGCGGATAAACGAACGGTCGTGCGAGATAAACACGATGCTGCCGGTAAAGGTCTTGAGGAAGGTTTCCAGCCAGTTGATAGTTTCAATATCGAGGTGGTTAGTCGGTTCATCAAGCATCAGCACGCGTGGATTGCTCACCAGCGCACGGCCCAGCGCGGCTTTACGCAGCCAGCCACCGGAGAGTGAGGAAAGCTCAGTGTCAGCTTCCAGACCAATCTGCTGCAATACGTCATTGATACGGCTATCGAGCTGCCACAAATTCTGATGATCCAGAATCGTTTGCAGACGACCCATTTCGTTGAGGTTTTTCTCGCTCGGATCTTCCATCACCAGATGAGAAATCGCGTGATAAGCTTTCAGATGCTCAGCCTGCTCCGCAACGCCCTCCGCCACAAAATCGTAGACTGAACCGGTAATGTTGCGCGGTGGGTCCTGTTGCAGGCGCGCCACCACTAAATCTTGTTCGTAAATAATGCGGCCATCATCCAGCGGTTGTTCGCCATTGATGATTTTCATTAATGTGGATTTACCGGCACCGTTACGGCCCACCAGACAGACGCGTTCGCCCTCTTCGATGTGCAGTTCGGTGTTATCCAACAGCGGCGCATCGCTGAATGAGAGGTAAGCGCCATGGATACTGATCAGTGACATAAAACTTATTCCTTACCGGCGTGGCTAACCAGCCAGCAGTTGTGAATTTGACGGTTGCGTGCGAAATCTTGCGACAACGTTTTTTGGGTAATTTCCTGCGCCTGTAAGCCCAGAGCGGCTAAACCGTCCAGGTCCATTTTGAAACCGCGCTTGTTATTCGAGAACATAATGGTGCCACCGCGACGCAGCAGACGTTTCAGATTCTGCATCAGCATCATGTGGTCACGCTGCACGTCAAAATCGTCTTCCATTCGTTTGGAATTCGAGAAAGTCGGCGGATCGATGAAGATCAAATCAAATTGTTCGTCACTGTCACGCAGCCAGCTCAGACAATCGGCGTGCATCAGTCGATGCTGACGTCCGGTCAGACCGTTAAGACGCAGGTTGCGCTCGGCCCACTCCAGATAAGTGCGAGACATATCCACGGTGGTGGTGGTTTTCGCGCCGCCTAACCCGGCGTGCACGCTGGCGGTGCCGGTGTAGGCAAACAGGTTAAGGAAGTCTTTACCCGCGCTCATTTTGCCCAGCATTTGGCGGGCCAGACGGTGATCCAGGAACAAGCCGGTGTCGAGATAATCGGTCAGATTCACCAGCAGGCGCGCGTCAAACTCCTGCACTTCGAAGAAGTCGCCCTTCTCGCCCAGTTTTTGATACTGGTTTTTGCCTTTCTGGCGCTCGCGAGTTTTCATCACCAGGCGATTGGCCGGGATCTCCAGCACGCTCAGGGTGGCGCTGATCACATCAAACAGACGCTGACGTGCTTTATTGGCATCCACGGTTTTCGGTGGTGCATATTCCTGAATCACCACCCAGTCGCCGTAGCGGTCTACCGCGACGTTGTATTCCGGCAAGTCGGCATCATACAAGCGATAGCATTCAATGTTGGATTGCTTCGCCCACTTTTCCAGCTTCTTGATGTTCTTACGCAGACGGTTGGCAAAGTCTTCGGCAATTTGCGCGCTCCCTTCACCGCTGGTTGCGGCCAGCTGATAGTTTTTCTGCACACATTCCAGTGGGCCGTTTTTGGCTTTGAACTGGCGATCGGCGCGCAGCTGCAAACAGCTCAGCAATTCCGGTGACGCACTAAACAGAGACAGATTCCAGCCGCCGAACTGCTGTTTCATAATGCGTCCCAGCAGGCTGTGCAACGCAATCAACGCGGGTTCGCTTTCCAGACGTTCGCCGTAAGGCGGGTTGCTCAGCACGGTGCCGGTGATCTCCTGGCCCGCCAGCGGATTCTTCAGCTTAATCACATCCTGCTGGGCAAAAGTGAACAGCTCGAACACGCCAGCACGACGCGCATTGGCTCGCGCGGATTCCAGCACGCGGCTGTCATTGTCGTAACCGAAGAAGCGCGCGGTTGTGGCCGCCGTCCCCTCACGGGCACGCTCTTTCGCCTCAGCCAGTACTTCTTGCCAGACCGCCTGATTATGGTTTTTCCAGCGGTTGAAACCCCAATGAGTACGCAGCAAGCCCGGCGCGCGATCGGTAGCGATCAGTGCCGCTTCCAGCAGTAAAGTACCAGAACCGCACATCGGATCGATCAATGGCGTGGTGCTCTGCCAACCAGAACGCATCACTATCGCGGCCGCCAGCGTCTCTTTCAGCGGTGCCTGACCGGTTTGCTGACGATAGCCACGCTGATGCAGCGCATCGCCGCTCAGATCCAGTGCGATGCTCACGCGATCTTTATTCAGCCACGCATTAATACGGATGCCTGGCTGTTCACGATCCACGCTTGGACGCTCCAGATTCTGACGCGTAAAGCTGTCAACAATCGCATCTTTGATACGTAATGCACCGAACTGGCTGTTGCGGATCACCTCATTGGTACCGCTAAAGTGAATTGCAAAGCTGGTGCTGCTGTCGAACATCTCGGTCCAGGGAATGCTCTGCGCGCCCACATACAGGTCGAGATCGCTCCAGACGCCAAATTCTCCCAGCGGCAGCAAAATACGCGAAGCCAGTCGGCTCCACAGCAGGCTTTGGTACATCACACGGTCATCGGCACGGAAGTGGACGCCGCCCTGCACCACCTGCAAATCCTGCGCACCCAGCGCGTCCAGCTCAGTTTTTAACAGCTCTTCGAGCCCACGCGCCGTACTGGCAAACAGAGAATTCATATCGTCACTTTTTACTCTTGCTAAAATTGTTGCGCATTATAGCGAATCAGCGTCCTATGTCATAAAGTTAGCTTCTTTTTGTCCTGTTGGAGTTTCGATGATTACGCTTTCTCGCCTCTATATTCATCCGGTCAAATCGATGCGCGGTTTGCAGCTGTCTCATGCACAGGTGCTGGAGAGTGGTCTGGCGTTTGATCGCATCTTCATGGTGACCGAACTGGACGGCACTTTTATTACTGCGCGACAGTATCCGGACATGGTGCGTTTTACCCCCGCGCTGTTGCCTGATGGCTTATTTTTAAATGCCCCGGATGGCAGCCAGGCCTTAATTCGCTTCAGCGATTTCACGGCACAATTGTCACCCACTGAAGTTTGGGGGAATCATTTCACCTCGCATATTGCGCCCGCTGAAATCAATAATTGGCTGAGTGAATTCTTTCCGCGTCCGGTGCAATTGCGCTGGACCGGTGTTACTCCCACGCGACGGGTGAAAAAATTTGATGAGGTATCGCTGAGTTTCGCGGATGGTTTTCCCTTCCTGCTGGTGAATATGTCGTCACTGCAGGATCTGCAGCAGCGCTGCCCGGCCAGCGTACGCGTTGAGCAATTCCGCCCCAACCTGGTGGTCAGCGGCGCGCCAGCTTGGGATGAAGATAGCTGGAAACAGGTTAAAATCGGCGAGATTGTTTTTGATATGCCCAAACCCTGCAGCCGCTGTGTATTCACCACCGTGGGTACCGAAAGCGGGCGCAAACATCCCGAAGGTGAACCCCTGGCCACGTTACAACGTTTCCGCAGCGGTCAGGACGGCAGCGGAGATATCGATTTCGGTCTGAATCTGATCGCCCGCAACAGCGGCGTGATCCGCGTCGGCGATGAGCTCACGGTTTTGGCTCGTCAGACACCGCGAGCTTACGGAGCGGGCGCGGTGGTGGAAACCCTCAAACCGCCTGCCAGCCAACAGGCAGAAGTGATCATTGGCTATCAGGGCAGTGAATTTACCGGCGACAACCAGCAAGTGCTGCTGGAACAACTGGAGATGCAGGGCTTTCGCATTCCCTACTCGTGTCGTGCCGGGATATGTGGTAGCTGCAAGATGACGCTGGTATCGGGCGAAGTGAAAGCGCTGAAACAGAGCGCAGTGCGCGCAGACGGAACGATTCTCAGTTGTAGCTGTATTCCAGCAGGCGATATTGTTCTGGCTTAAACGCTTAAACCGCCCGCGCAAAGTGGGCGTTTTGTTCCTGCTGATGCGGCCGCAAACGATCGTTCATGATCTTAATGGCATCGCCTAACTGCATACCTTTACCGGCTACCGATAATGTATTTTGCGCCAGCAGACACAACGCCGCATTTTCGCCACTCTCGACCACCAGCAATTGCGCCTGTTCGCCGCTATCGGCCAGCGTCACGGCTACCATATCGCCTGATGCGGGTTGCCAACTCTGGGTATGGCTGGTGAAATGCCAGCTTTTTGGCATGAGCGGTTTTAAAAAACGACTCGCCACTAATGCGTTTAAGACTAATTCAGCGCGCTGATCGCCTTTTAATCCACTCTGTCGGCAACGCTCTTCAAACGTAAAATACAGGGCAGCGTCATCGACACAAAAACCACTGACATTAAAGGCATCCGGTGTCAGCATTTTACGCGAGAAGCGCGAACGAAATAGCATGCCATCGGCCAAATCCAGCATCATACGATCGTGCTCTGCGTCAAAATACCAACGCCAGTTATCATCAGGTTTGATTTTCATGATGTGCCCTGTGGTTAATCGCTGCGCTAAATGGCGCTCAATGAAAAAATAAAGCTCTAAGGAAAAGCTGAAAAAAACATCAGCAGGACAAAATATAAACGAGCCGAAGGGATAAATAAACCCCCCGGCGCGGGAAAGTGGGAAATGTCTTAGAGATGGGTCACGATATCTTTAATTAAACCTGGGCCTTTATAAATAAAGCCAGAGTATATCTGCACCAATGTGGCCCCTGCGGCCATTTTTTCACGAGCGGAAACCAGTGAATCAATACCACCGACGCCAATAATAGGTAAGCGACCTTGCAGCTCTTGCGACAAGCGGCGAATCACTTCAGTGCTGCGTGACTGTACCGGACGGCCACTTAATCCACCCATCTCATCGGCATATTTAAGTCCGGCAACTAAAGCACGATCGAGCGTGGTATTCGTGGCAATGACACCGTCAATTTCATGGCGCACCAAACTGTCGGCAACCTGGATCAATTCTTCTTCAGAAAGATCCGGCGCGATCTTCACCGCGACCGGCACATATTTAAGGTGCCGTTCCTGCAGCTCTTTTTGTTTTAATTTGATCGCCGAAAGCAGATCGTCCAGCGCTTCGCCATATTGCAGCGTGCGTAATCCAGGTGTGTTTGGCGATGAAATATTGATGGCGATATAACCGGCATGGGCATACACCTTTTCCATGCAGATCAGATAATCGTCTTTGCCTTGCTCCACTGGCGTATCTTTATTTTTGCCAATATTGATACCGAGCACACCTTTGAAACGCGCTTTTTTAACGTTCTCGACTAAGTGATCGACGCCGTGATTATTAAAGCCCATGCGATTAATAATCCCTTCCGCTTCCACCAGACGGAACATGCGCGGCTTATCATTGCCAGGCTGTGGACGTGGCGTCACCGTCCCGACTTCCACGAAGCCGAAACCCATCGCACCAAAGGCATCAATGCACTCTGCGTTTTTATCGAGGCCTGCAGCAAGCCCCAGCGCGTTAGGGAAAGTCAATCCCATGCAGGTCACCGGTCGTGACGGCAGCGACTGGCGAATCAGTCCTTCCAGCGGCGTTCCGCTGATAAAACGTAATTGTTGAAAGGTGAGTTCGTGCGCACGCTCTGGATCGAGCTTAAACAGCGCCGGCCGGACGATAGGATATAACATGCACTCTCCTGAATGGCGGAAGCGAAGAAGTCGGGTGCACGGAAATTTGTGCGCCAGAATGGTAAAGGCCTCTGGCGCAAAAGTAAATTTAATCAGCAGCGGGAGAATTGATCACGGTCAGCGACGTGCAGAATAGCGCCCGACTTGTTCACGAACATTTTGCAATCCGAGGTAAATCGACGGGCAATACCACAGCAGCTTCAGGCGCGAATCCTGTTGCAGCATCTTACTTACCACTTGATTCACCGGAGCCTGCCATTCATTGGGCACGGTCATGTGATTTTTACGGATTTGCGCGAGACAGCCCTTCATCACCGTCTGGTAGTAATCATCCAACAACAACTCATCAACGGGTTGCTGCTGGTCGCGTAAAAACTGCTCGCTGCTTTGCCGCGCAATGAAGTAATTTTTTACCCACGAAAAGTCACGCGTGCTCTGTGACAATGAACTGAGCATGAAGCGCTTGTAGTAGTAGCTTTGGCTGGTGCAGTAGATTTGACGCGCGGCCATATAGAGCGCAAACATCCAGGGCGCATCTTCGTGGTTCTGAATGGGAAGGAACTGCAACGCCAGCTGATCGATTAAACGTCGCGACATGATCGAGCTCCACACCACGCGATGTGCCGACTGGTGTTGCAGCAAAATGTGCAGACTTGCCCTGCCCCCGGGCAATAAACCACTGACATGACGTTGATGAATACGTTGATACTGGCGCTGCGCCACAGGCAGATCAAGAAACATCTTGGCGCCAAAACAGAACAGATCAATCTCCTGATGCCTGGCCTGTACCCGTCGAAAATCAGCAAACAGTTCAGTCGAAACGAAATCATCCGCATCCATGAAATAGACAAAATCACCGGTGGCTGCGGCGAGTCCTTTCATACGCGCCGCGCTGACGCCGCCGCGTTCACCGCTCAGCAGTGTGACCTGCGGATGCGCAGCAGCGAAAGCGGTGAGCCAGGCCACACTGCTATCACTGGAACCGTCATCAATGATAATGATCTCATCGGGCGGTGATGATTGACGTAACAACGAACCCATCGCTTCTGGCAGCCACGGGGCACAGTTCCAGTTTGGCACGATGACAGAAACGGTCGGCACGCGGCGAGATGTCAACATTCTCATCCTCTCTCCTCAACATTGAATAACGGCAAGCGCAGACGCTTTAGCACCAGGCTATGCAGCAAACAGCACACACCAAGATTGATTGCGCCAATCAGGCCTAACCACAGCAGGTTAATCCAACGGTTTTGATTCCAGTCGATAGGCAAGAAGGTGCTTAACCAGGCCATCAGCGCGGATGCCGCCCAAATCAACATCACATCACGAGTGAGCCAGGTGAAATGCAGACCGGGCGCGAAACGGCGGTGTACCAGCCATGCCCAACCCACTAAATAGAAGATGTTTTGCCCCAGCCACAACCATCCAGTACCCAGCGCGCCAAAATGCATCGCGCACCAGATGTTGAGCGGTACCAAAATCAATGCGAACACGCTGAAGCCTTGCATATGCAATTTGAGATTGCCGTTGATGTATTGCAGGTGATAAAGCAGGCCACAGATGGCCTGAATGCCGCTGCCCAGCGCGTAAAGACTGAGCACAAATGACATCTCATCAACAATCTGGGTTTTCTGGGTCCAGGCCCAAAGCAGCGGTCCGGCGTAGCAGGCAATGGTCATACTGAGCGGCGCCATAAATATCGCGACGGCCTGAGTGGTATAGCGATAGAGTTTTAGCGCTTCCGCATCGCCTTCATTAAGGGTTTTCATGCCGGTCATGCGCGGCACAATCGCCTGCATGATCGGGCTGCTGAGCAGCAGAATGCCGGTAGCCGCAGTCGCCACCACGGTAAACGAACCGTATTGGCTCAGCGGCAGGGTTTTGGACAGGACCAGTCGGTCAATCTGTGAAATAAAGGTCCAGACCGCACTGGAGTAGGCCGCGCTGAGCGCAAAACGAATAAAGGGCCGCAATACTCCTTTCAGGTCATCACGCTTCTCTTTGCGCGCGGAACGTGGGACCAGTTGGCAGGATTTGTAGATACAGCATGCCGCTTCGGCAATCGATACCAGCAATTGCCAGATAAAGAAGGTCAGCACAGGGTTAGGGAAAAACTGAATCACCACCACGGCACCAAAAGTACGCAAAGTGGTGATGATCAGGTTAACGCCATTTAGCCAGACCTGATGTTCAAATCCGACAATCACGCTACGATACGGGCTGGTACGCCAGCGTATGGCCGCGGTAATGACCATAATGCCAACCGCAATCACCACATCCCTGGCTGGCAGATGTTGCGCATTGAGCCAATGAGCGGCAATCCACGGCGTGGCAAGCCAACCCAGTACCACAAGGATCAGCGTTGAAATCAGAAAGAATCGCGTCAAGGTGGCAAACAGCGCCGGGAACCAGACAAATTCGGCTTGATTGGCACGATAGCGCGCAGCTTCACGCATCAAGGTAGTAGAAACCCCGGCATCCAGCAGTTGTAACCACGTCAATAAAATAGAAAAGAAGCCGACCAGACCGTAAGCTTCCATTCCTAAATGTTGAATATAAAGTGGTACCACCAAAATACCTGACAGCGTCAGATAGATTTGGCCAACATAGTTGGCAATCGCGTTACGTTTAATCGACATAAGTGTTTTGGTGTCAGGTTTTTCTCAAGGAGAATTAGCGTGACATAAAAACAGCTCGGCGCACACGGGACTAATTCTTAAAACCAACGTTGGTCTCATACAACAGAGGTTTTTCTGACTTTCATTAGATTGAAATAGATGTCCGGTTGTTTCAACATGAGTTTTTCCATGACACCCTGTGCAGGAAACTGCTCTGAGAAATAGTGAATGGCGTGCCGCACATTATCAGAGAGTTTGTCTGTATGATTTAAGTCCTGCTGAATCAGGTTCAATAATCCACCCCTTAAATAACTTTGCCGATAAGCATTCCTTTCAGGCAGATAATGCGTCATTCGGGTCAATTTTTCATACTCTTGCATAAACTGTTGATAGCTTAACGTGGCACACTCTTTTTCGTCACTGGCGCTATTTAAGGTATCCAGTACCCAGACGGACTCCGTATTAATCAACCCAGCGAGCATCACATCCCGCATGCGATTCAAGGGTGTTGCGGCGTAAACAAGCGCAACACGCAGGATGACGAGGTAATGTTGACACCAATGCTGCCCGTTCTGTAACTGCTGAAAGAGTTGTAATGAAGACTGCAATCCCGTTTTAAGGGTGTGCTGAGGGGACAGAGGTTGGATTAAACAGTTCAGCTCGGGACGCTGATCGCTGCATTTAGCGACCTCCAGCAACAGTGCGTCTGCAGGCGTAAAGCCAGCGGGTACAAACAGTAAGAAGTCATCCTCATTCAATCCTGCAATCCTGTCAGGGTCTGTATTGACCAAATTAAAGCGTTGAGAGGTGATAACCGATTGGAGCTCATAGCAGCGAAGGGTTAAATCTGATAGAAGTCGATCTTCTTGCCCTGCGTTCATCGCTGGGCCAGACACATCGTGATCCGGAGAAAAGCGTTCCATATTTTATATCCCCAATAAAAGATGAAAACCTGAACCTTTCCCAATGAAATGCTCAAGTAAAAAATATCAGACAAGCTGATGAAGGTTTTTAGCGCAATTAATCTCAACAGATTATAAACAGGCTTAAGGCAGAGAATTCACTCTTTGTCGGCCTTCCAGACGTCACCCTAATCTGAATTGTTTAAGCTTTCTGAATTAGGGCTAAAGCATCGAGAATAAAGATAACAGTTTTTAGCCAGAACAGGTGCAAGGCATGTCTTGTTTTTAATGTTTGCACGCTTTTGGAAACACTTAATCACGGATTAATCCATTATTTACCAGAGTTACACCCCTATCCAGAAATGACTAGCCGCTCAAAAAAGGGACTTCGATTTGATCCTCCCCCCTCTACCCATTCATTCGTAAAAGAAAAAATATTCTTTTATCTTTTGAAAGGTTCGTTCATCCTTCATTTTCTCTTTCAAACACTCTATTAATAAGAAACTTCATCCAAATTAACCATTCCCCTGAGTGATACTCACGCCCGTGCTTAAGTGAGAAGCATTCATCTCACTCGGTTTTCAGAATATCCTTAGCCCAGAACACGACATGCCTTTCTCAAAAACATCCCCCTCCCGCCAATCCCATATTTCGGCTTAAGTTTGCCAGATAAATCATTTATACCCGCGCACGCGCTCTGCCAGTATTGAACACATCAGTTCTCAATATCAGATAATCAATAACTTTAAGTTATAAGGAGTGACCATGCGAGTTATTACGCTGGCGGGCAGCCCTCGCTTCCCATCGCGCTCTACTGCACTGCTCAGCCTGTGCCAGCACGCGTTGGAAGCACGCGGTGTTGAAGTCATTCCCTGGAATATTCACAACTTCCAGGCGGACGATCTGCTCTATGCGCGCTTTGACTCCCCAGCCCTTAATGCGTTGAAAGCCGACCTGGCGCTGGCAGACGGACTGATTGTTGCCACTCCTATTTATAAAGCTTCATTTTCGGGTGCGCTGAAAACCCTGCTTGATTTACTGCCAGAACGCGCTCTGGAACACAAAGTGGTGTTGCCATTGGCCAGCGGAGGTAGTGCATCCCATTTACTGGCCGTGGATTACGCGCTCAAGCCGGTATTGAATGCGCTGAAAGCTCAGGAAGTGCTGCATGGGGTGTTTGCCACCGATACGCAAATAGTGAATTACGACCGCCAGCCAGAGCTGGATCCACAGCTGGCCGAACGCATCGACGACGCGCTGGATACATTCTGGCATGCACTGCATCGTCGCCATCAACCTTACGCTCAAGCGGTATAAAGGAAGAATCATGAAAAGGATGTTTACGAATTTACTGCTGCCAGCCTTTGCTGCGCTATTTGCCCTGAGTGCCAACGTCGTTGCCGCTGATGCCCCGGCGCAATTGCGTGTGGGTTATCAAAAAGGATCGGTGAGCATGGTGTTAGCAAAATCTCACCAGATGCTGGAACAACGTTTCCCCCATACCCAGATCAAATGGATTGAATTTCCCGCGGGCCCGCAAATGCTGGAGGCGCTGAATGTCGATGGCATTGATTTAGGCAGCACCGGTGATATTCCACCGCTGTTTGCACAGGCAGCAGGCGCGGATCTGCTTTATGTCGGTTCCGAACCACCGAAACCTCAGGCTGAGGTGATTCTGGTACCCAAAGATAGCCCGATTCACAGTGTGGCCGATTTGAAAGGCCATAAAGTCGCCTTCCAGAAAGGCTCCAGTTCACACAACTTGCTGCTGCGCGCGCTCGAACAGGCAGGTCTGAGCTTTAAAGATATCCAGCCCACTTATCTGACCCCTGCCGATGCGCGAGCCGCTTTCCAGCAGGGCGATGTCGATGCCTGGGCTATTTGGGATCCCTACTACTCTGCCGCCTTACTGCAAGGCAACGTGCGCGTACTGGCTGATGGCAGCAAGCTCAACCAGACCGGTTCCTTCTATTTAGCCACACGCAAATATGCCGAAGCCAACGGTTCATTTATCCAGCAAGTGCTGCAAACCTTCAGCGATGCTGACGCGCTCACCCGCAGCCAACGCGAGCAAAGTATTGATCTGCTGGCACAAGCGATGGGCTTACCCAAGCCGGTGATTGCCAGCTATCTCGACCATCGTCCACCCACCACGATTACGCCGGTCAGCGCACATACTGCGCAGGCCCAACAGCAAACGGCCGACCTGTTTTATGCCAATCATTTGATGCCGGTAAAAGTGAACATCACTGACCGCATCTGGCATCCACAGTCCGCCCAGCCATAAGGAATTGAATCATGAGCATATCCGTTTTTTGGTTTCTCCCCACCCACGGTGATGGGCACTATCTTGGCACCGCCGAAGGTTCGCGTCCTGTCGATCACGGTTATCTGCAGCAGATTGCTCAGGCCGCCGATCGCCTTGGCTTTGGCGGCGTGCTGATCCCCACCGGCCGCTCCTGTGAAGATGCCTGGCTGGTGGCCGCGTCACTGATTCCGGTGACGCAACGTTTGCGCTTTCTGGTGGCGCTGCGTCCGGGCGTGATTTCACCGACGCAGGCAGCGCGCCAGGCCGCGACGCTTGATCGTCTGTCCAACGGGCGCGCGCTGTTTAACCTGGTCACAGGCGGCGACCCTGAAGAGCTGGCGGGGGACGGCGTGTTCCTCGATCATCGTGAGCGTTATGAAGAATCAGCGGAGTTCACCCGCGTATGGCGTCGCGTTTCAGAAGGCGAAACCGTGGATTACGAGGGTAAACACGTCAAAGTGCGCGGTGCACGCCTGATGTTCAAACCGGTACAACAGCCACGTCCACCGCTGTGGTTTGGCGGTTCATCCGATGCCGCGCAGGATCTCGCCGCTGAGCAGGTCGATGTTTATCTCACCTGGGGCGAGCCTCCGGCATTAGTCAAAGAGAAAATTGATCAAGTTCGTGCCAAAGCGGCGGCACAGGGCCGTAAAGTGCGCTTTGGCATTCGTCTGCACGTCATCGTGCGTGAAACCAATGAAGAAGCCTGGCAGGCAGCGGATCGCCTGATTGCTCATCTTGACGATGCCACTATTGCCAAAGCGCAGGCGGCCTTTGCCCGTACCGATTCTGTCGGACAACAGCGCATGGCTGCGCTGCATGGTGGCCGCCCTGACAAGCTGGAGATCAGCCCGAACCTGTGGGCAGGCGTGGGTTTGGTGCGTGGCGGTGCCGGTACTGCGCTGGTGGGCGATGGCCCAACCGTGGCTGCACGTATGCAGGAGTACAGCGACCTCGGCATCGAGACCTTTATTCTCTCAGGCTATCCGCATCTTGAAGAAGCCTATCGTGTCGGTGAGCTACTGTTCCCACACCTTGATTTGGCCATCCCAGAAGTGCCGAAACCTCGTGTGGTGCAAGCGCACGGTGAAGCGGTAGCCAATGATTTCACCCCGCAGAAAGTGTCTCAGAGCTAAGGAGTTCAGGATGGCAAAGTTTCAAAAACAGCTGAGTAATGCCCTGCTGCCCTGGGCATTACCAGTGCTACTGGTCGCGGTATGGCAGCTGGCTTCACAGGTAGGTTGGCTTTCAACGCGTATCCTGCCGTCACCCGAAAACATCATCATTACCTTTTGGAAACTGACGGTCAGTGGCGAACTGTGGCAAAACCTTGCCATCAGTGGCTGGCGCGCGGCGATTGGTTTTGCCATTGGCGGATCGATCGGTCTGGTGCTCGGCTTGATCACTGGCACCTCACGCGTGGGTGAGCGCTTGCTGGATACTTCGGTACAGATGCTACGCAACGTGCCGCACCTGGCATTAATCCCGCTGGTGATTCTTTGGTTTGGCATCGATGAGTCAGCCAAGATTTTCCTGGTGGCACTCGGCACCTTATTCCCGATTTACCTCAACACTTATCACGGCATCCGCAATATTGACCGTGGATTGGTGGAGATGGCGCGAAGCTATGGCCTGTCTGGCTGGAGTCTGTTTATTCAGGTGATTCTGCCAGGTGCGCTGCCTTCGATCATGGTCGGCGTACGCTTTGCCCTCGGCCTGATGTGGCTGACGCTGATTGTGGCTGAAACAATCTCGGCCAACTCTGGCATTGGCTATCTGGCGATGAACGCACGCGAATTCCTGCAAACCGATGTGGTGGTGGTCGCCATCATTCTCTATGCGCTGCTCGGCAAACTGGCCGATGTCGCCGCTCAACTGCTGGAGCGCGTATGGCTGCGCTGGCATCCGGCTTATCAATTGAAGGAGAACGCATGAGCAACGCAACTTTAAGCCCGTCGCGTCTGAACAGCGGCACCCCGGTTGGCGTTAACGGCGTCAGCAAGCAATATGGTGATCGCACCATCCTCAACAACATCAATCTGCATATCCCGGCAGGGCAGTTTGTTGCGGTAGTGGGCCGCAGCGGATGCGGTAAAAGCACCCTGCTGCGCCTGCTGGCGGGACTGGAATCCACTTCGCGCGGTGAGCTGCTGGCAGGCACTGCGCCGTTAGCGCAAGCACGCGAAGACACGCGTCTCATGTTCCAGGATGCACGTCTGCTGCCGTGGAAAAAAGTTATCGATAATGTGGGCCTGGGTTTAAAGGGGCGTGAATGGCGGGCTGCCGCACTGGAAGCTCTGGAGGCGGTGGGTTTAGCCGATCGCGCTAACGAGTGGCCAGCGGCACTATCGGGTGGGCAAAAACAGCGCGTGGCGCTGGCTCGCGCGTTGATTCATCGACCCGGTTTATTGCTGCTGGATGAACCCCTCGGAGCGCTGGATGCACTGACGCGTATTGAGATGCAGGGGTTGATTGAATCGCTATGGCAACAACATAACTTCACGGTGTTGCTGGTCACCCATGATGTCAGTGAAGCCGTGGCGATGGCCGATCGCGTTTTGCTGATCGAAGAGGGGCAGATTGGGCTAGATTTAACCGTGGACCTCGCGCGACCACGTCGACGTGGATCGGCGCGACTGGCGGAACTGGAAGCAGAAGTGCTGGATCGTGTGATGAAGCGCAGTCCGGCAGATCAGCCGCTGAAATTCGCCCAGCAGCGTTAGTCGAAGTCGAAGTCGAAGTCGAAGTCGAAGTCGAAGTCGAAGTCGAAGTCGAGCGGGATATTGCCACTGTTACTCCACGCAACCAGAGGAAGTGGCAGCGAATTAGCAAAAGCCGCATCATCGTGATGCGGCTTACACCTTATCAGGCGTTCAACGCTTTGGTGATCTTCTCGTACAGATCGCCCGACAGCTTATCCAGACCTTTTAACGTTTCCAGCGCCTTACGCATTAATGCCTGACGACCGGCATCATAACGTTTCAGACGAATCAATGGCTCGATCATACGCGCCGCCACTTGTGGATTACGCGTGTTGAGATCGGTCAACATCTCCACCAGGAACTGATAACCACTGCCGTCTTTGGCGTGGAACGCTGCTGGGTTGCCGGCCGCAAAAGCCCCAATCAGTGAACGAATGCGGTTCGGGTTACCCATGGTGAAAGAACGGTGATTGAGCAGTTCACGCACCTTGCTCAGCACGTTGTCCGCCGGGCTGGTGGCTTGCAGCACAAACCATTTGTCCATCACCAGGCCATCCTGATGCCAGCGCTCGTCATAGGCGGCCAGCAAGGCTTCACGACACGGCAACTGCGCTGCCACTGCTGCTGATAGCGCGGCCAGTGCATCCGTCATATTGGTCGCCTGCTGATACTGCACCTGCACTAACTTATCCGCCTGCTCTGCATCGGCGAACGCCAAATAGCTCAGGCAGACATTTTTCAGTGCGCGCTTGCCAATCTCTGCATGCTCCACCTTGTATTCCTGGCTCTGGTTAGCCAGATACACGGCATACAATTCATCGCTCAGTTCGGTTGCCAGCGCATGCACCAGCGCCGCACGCACCGCAGAAATCGCCAGCGGATCGATCACGTCAAACAGCTCGGCGATTTCATTCTCGCCAGGCAGTGACAAAATCAACGCGGTTAACGCCGGATCGCCCTGCTCTTCCAGCAACACCGCGCGGAAGGCATCCGCCACGTGCAACGGCAGCGACAGCGGTTGTCCCTGCTGATGGCGCGCGACATTCAGACGAATATAAGTCGCCAGCAAACTTTGCGCCGCATCCCAGCGCGAGAAATCATTGCGGGCGTGACGCATCAGGAAGGTCAGCTGCGCATCGCTCCATTTATAATCGAGCTTCACGGGCGCCGAGAATTCACGCAGCAGCGAAGGCACTGGCTGGAAGTGCACGTTATCGAAAATAAAGGTCTGGAACTCCTCGGTGACATTCAGCACATGATGCACCGGATGGCCGTTATGCTGCAGCGGAATCACCTTGCCTTCGTTGTCGTACAGTTCGATATCCAGCGGGATATGCAGCGGCAACTTCTCTTTCTGCTCGGCCGTTGGTGGCGTGTGTTGTGTCACGTGCAGCGTGTACTGCTCCAGCTCAGGATTGTAGTCATCACGCACCGTCAGCACCGGTGTACCCGCCTGGCTGTACCAGCGACGGAACTGTGACAAATCAACATTGGAGGCATCTTCCATCGCCTGAACAAAATCGTCGCAGGTGGCCGCACTACCATCGTGACGCTCAAAATAGAGCTGCATCGACCGGAAGAGCGCCGTGTAGGGAAAGAGCGAACGACCTGGTGAAGGCCGAGCCAGGCCCCGTGGCACGATAAAACGACGTGCAGGGAAAAGCTAGAGGACCAGAGGCATG
>NZ_CAJCKS010000037.1:0-39599 GCF_903970985.1 Pantoea sp. ME81
AATAAAACTGCTTCTCACCGCTTACGGTGAAAGAGGGGGTTTTCTCGTTATGAAAAGGACAGCACGCGTGATAGTTCTTACCCTGCTTTTTCAGCTTAACGCGGGCATCGATAAGATCCACGATATCCGTGCGGGCAAGTAAGTCATTGATAAATACGCGTGGAATTCGTCCAGCCATAAGCCCCGGTTTTTCAGCTCATAAACGGCAACAAGCCGCGCTTCCTTTCGGAAAGCACGGCCTCTTACTTGACTCTGTCTGCGTTTAACACGCGGCGGAAGCGAACTTCCGAAAGAAATTAGTACAGACGAGTGCGGCGTGCGTTTTCGCGAGCCAGTTTCTTGGCGTGACGCTTAACAGCAGACGCTTTAGCGCGCTTACGCTCAGTCGTTGGTTTTTCATAAAACTCACGACGACGAACTTCCGCCAGAACACCTGCTTTCTCGCAAGAACGCTTGAAGCGACGCAGTGCTACGTCGAAAGGCTCGTTTTCACGTACTTTAATTACCGGCATGTAACTCTTACCTCGATAAATTCGGTTTTGCTGCTGACTGCGGCGCCAGCACTTTTAAAATGGTGCAGCATTTTACTCCAGCCGTAGCTGACTTGTAAAGCACCATGAACAATTTAGAACCAACAGAGACATATGCCATCGCGGCTGCCGGTTTTTTCAGGCCGTGGAGTATAGCGCACTCTTTGTGCGACAGAAAAACACTTTTTCCTGGCAAAGTCGTCCAGCGTGTGATTCGCCTGTGCTACACTGCGCGCCGCAAGAAGAGGGTGATGAAAGCTATGCGAGTTCTGGGTATTGAAACGTCCTGCGATGAAACCGGCATCGCGATTTATGACGATGCGTCCGGTCTGTTGGCGAATCAATTATATAGCCAGGTCAAACTGCACGCCGATTACGGTGGCGTAGTGCCCGAACTGGCCTCACGTGACCACGTGCGTAAAACCGTTCCGCTGATTCAGGCTGCGCTGAAAGAAGCCGGATTAGCCGTAAAAGACATTGATGCCGTGGCCTATACCGCCGGTCCAGGTTTGGTTGGTGCGCTTTTAGTCGGGGCGACTGTCGGCCGTGCACTGGCGTTCGCGTGGAATGTGCCTGCGGTGCCTGTGCATCATATGGAAGGCCATCTGCTGGCGCCGATGCTGGAAGACAATCCACCGGAATTCCCGTTTGTGGCACTGCTGGTTTCGGGGGGGCACACGCAGTTGATCAGCGTCACGGGTATTGGTGAATACACTTTGCTGGGTGAATCGATTGACGATGCGGCTGGCGAAGCTTTCGATAAAACCGCCAAACTGCTCGGTCTGGATTATCCAGGCGGGCCGATGCTGTCGCGCATGGCGCAGCAGGGCACGCCGGGTCGCTTCAAATTCCCGCGCCCGATGACCGATCGCCCAGGGCTGGATTTCAGCTTCTCGGGTCTGAAAACCTTCGCCGCCAACACCATTCGTGAACATAACGGCGATGAGCAGGCGCGTGCCGATATCGCTCGTGCGTTTGAGGATGCAGTGGTGGATACGCTGATGATCAAGTGCAAACGCGCGCTGGAGCAGACCGGCTTTAAACGCCTGGTGATTGCCGGTGGTGTCAGCGCCAACCGCACGTTGCGTGAGCGTATGGCCGAGATGATGCAAAAGCGCGGTGGCGAGGTGTTTTATGCGCGTCCGGAGTTCTGCACCGATAACGGCGCGATGATTGCCTACGCTGGCATGGTGCGGCTGAAAGGCGGCACACGCGGTGGATTAGGCGTCAGCGTCAGGCCACGTTGGCCACTGGCCGAATTGCCCGCTATCTAAAATGAAAAAACCGGCATCGCGCCGGTTTTTTTATTTCTTCTTTTTCCGCTTCCAGATCTTATTTTCCTGCCCGCGCCACAGGCGCTGGATGTTGTCGTGATGACGCAACAGAATCAAACAGGAGAGCATCGAAACCGGGAAGGTAAACTGCGGTTTGAACCACCACACGTAGAACGGGGCAATCAGCGCACTGACAATCGCACCCAGCGAGGAGTAGCCGCTCAGCAGCACCGTCAGCAGCCAGGTGCCGGTCATCAATCCCGTCAAATCCCAGCCAATGGGCGCGATCGCACCGAATGCGGTTGCCACGCCTTTACCACCACGAAAACGGAAAAACACCGGATAGATATGGCCGAGACAGGCGGCAATCGCGGTTAAGCCGAGATACATCGGCGTGACGTGCAGCAGATAGGCGATCCATACCGGAATCATCCCTTTAGCGACATCGAAAATCAGTACCGCTGCGGCAGCGGCTTTGCCACCAATGCGCAACACGTTGGTCGCACCAGGGTTGCCGGAGCCAGCGGTACGCGGATCGGGTAAACGCGCGAGTTTACAAACCAGGATCGCACTGGAAATCGAGCCGCAAAGATACGCGAAAATAATCATACCAAGCGCGATAGCACTCATAGCCTCGTACCGTTCCTTTTGGGTCGTTTTGTTCTCGATAAGCGTGGATAATACGCATAATCCGCCGGAAGTGGTATCCGGCTTAGCCAAAAACAGAGACTGACATCATGGATATCGTATTTATAGAACAACTCACCGTGTTCACCACCATTGGCGTTTACGACTGGGAACAGGGCATGCAGCAGAAGCTGGTGCTCGATGTCGAAATGGCGTGGGACAACCGTCGTGCTGCGGTGAGTGACGATGTGAACGACTGTCTGAGCTACGCCGATGTCACCGAGGTTATCCTCAATCATCTGCAGGGCCAGCGCTTTGCCCTGGTCGAACGCGTGGCGGAAGAAATTGCCGATCTGTTGATGAATCGTTTCAAAACGCCCGGTGTGCGCATCAAGGTCGGGAAACCTGGCGCGGTGGCCCAGGCAGCGACCGTTGGCGTGCGTATCGAGCGCGGGACTATTCCTAAATAAATCATCCGTGATTGCCATCACAATGAAACCAAACCAAATTATGGTGTGTCTCACTTGAGGCCGTTGCGCTAACGGACGCGAAGTTGCCGATTTTCTTAAGGTTTCCTTCAGCGTGGCGCAGGCATAATTTTAGGCGGTAGCACCTTGCGACCGCCTTTTTACTGTTTAAAACGGATAGAGGAAAAATTTTGATGGCAGATATTCACCAGCTTTGGGTTGCTGCAATCCTGGGGGTTGTGGAAGGCCTCACGGAATTCCTGCCGGTCTCTTCTACGGGCCATATGATCATCGTTGGCCATCTGTTGGGCTTCGAGGGCGATAAAGCTGAAACCTTTGAAGTCGTCATTCAGCTGGGTTCAATTTTAGCGGTAGTGGTGATGTTCTGGCGTCGCCTGTTCGGACTGATTGGTATTCACTTCGGTAAAGAGCCGCATGAAGGCACTGGAACCGGGAAATTGACCCTGATTCACATTTTGTTAGGTATGGTTCCGGCGGTGGTGATTGGCTTGCTGCTGCACGATCAAATCAAAAGCCTGTTTAATCCGATTAACGTGATGTACGCACTGGTCGTCGGCGGCGTGTTGCTGTTGGTGGCTGAGTACTTCAAACCTAAACAGCCTAAAGCGGTAGGTATCGATGATATCACTTACCGCCAGGCGTTTATGATTGGCTGCTTCCAGTGTCTGGCGCTGTGGCCGGGCTTCTCGCGCTCGGGTGCCACCATTTCTGGCGGTATGCTGATGGGCGTGAGCCGTTATGCTGCATCAGAGTTCTCATTCATCCTTGCGGTGCCGATGATGATTGGTGCCACCGGATTGGATCTCTACAAGAGCATGGGCTTCTTGACCATGCAGGATTTCCCAATGTTCGCCGTCGGCTTCGTGACCGCCTTTATCGTGGCTCTGCTGGCGATCAAAGTGTTCCTGGAACTGATTAAGCGTATCTCGTTTGTTTCGTTCGCTATCTATCGCTTTATTGTGGCTGCGGCGGTTTACGCCATCTTCATGTAAGCGCGGCGTGCGGCCGGTTATGCTGGCCGCACGTTGATCAACCCATCCTGCACTGCCATCACCCGACGACGCGTCAACTCTTCCCGCACGGCTGGTCCTTTAAAACCTGCAGCAACCACATCCTTCGTTGGCACCGCCTGAGCCAGCGCAAACGCCTGACGCAGATAATCGCCTTGTGGATAGGCCATGCTTTCCATTCCCGTGCGACCACGCGCATCGGCTTCGCTGGTCAGTGCCATCTTCTCTACGCGATCGGGCTTGCGCCATGCATCAATGCGATCGAACAGGGCAACCAGTGATTCCGCTGACTGGCGTTCAATGGTGTGGACGATATCGTGGAATTCGGTGACCACCAGTGCCAGATCGCGCACCTGATTGGGCACGCGCAGCCGCTGGCACAGCGCTTCGACAATCGGCACACCGGCTAAACCGTGGCCATGATGGCTCGGCCATTTTTCCGGCGGCGTCAGTGCCTTACCGACATCGTGGAACAGCGTGGCAAAGCGCACATCCAATTCCTCTGACAGCGCGGCAGACATCGTCAGCGTCATTAACGCGTGCACGCCGGTATCAATTTCGGGATGCCATTTGATCGGCGCCGGAATGCCGTACAGGTTATCCAGCTCCGGGAACAGCACCTGCAATGCGCCGCAGTCACGCAATACCTGAAAATAGACCTGCGGATTGCGGGTCAGCAGCGCCTTCTCGGTCTCTTTCCACACGCGTTCGGCCGTGAGGTCAGCTAATTCGCCGCTCTCCGCCATCTCACGCATTAAGGCCTGCGTTTCATCCGCGACACGGAAATTGAGGTGGGCAAAACGGGCAGCGAAACGCGCCACGCGCAGCACGCGCAGTGGATCTTCGTTAAAGGCGGATGAGACATGGCGCAGGGTGCGTTTCGCCAAATCCTGCTGTCCGCGATAAGGGTCGATTAAGCTACCGTCGTCGGCCTGCGCAATGGCATTGATGGTGAGATCGCGGCGCTGCAAATCCTGCTCCAGCGTCACGTCTGGGGCAAATTGTGTGACAAAACCGGTGTAGCCTTTGCCATTTTTGCGTTCGGTACGCGCCAGTGCATACTCTTCACGACTGCGTGGGTGCAAAAAAACCGGAAAATCCCGGCCCACCTGCTGGTAACCTTGTGCCAGCATCGCTTCAGGTGTGGCACCGACCACCACCCAATCTCTATCTTTTACCGGCAAACGCAGTAAGGCATCACGCACCGCGCCACCGACCAGAAACGTCTTCACTCAACCACTCCAGAGGCAATGTATTCTGCGCGCCGTGCACGCATGTTGCGTTATTGTTGCATACTTTGGCTAAATATCGGGCACGCCAAAAGGGGCATCTTACGATCCCCTTGAAGAAAAGAACAAATCGGCGTGGCGGTTTTAGTTCATCCAGCGATCGTTTTTCTTGCGGCGCGGCACCATGTGCGGCAGCACCAAACCAAGCAGCAAGCCAACACCTAACACGCCGCCGCCATACATAAACCACTGCATGATGATGGTGCGCTGTTTGTCATCCAACTGGACGTTCGCGGCGCTGACTTTCTTCTGCGCGACAATCAGCTCATTTTTCAGCTTTTGATTTTCCGCTTTCAGGCCGTCAATGGTGCCGTCGCTGTTCGCCACTTTACTCTGCATTTCAGAAGTACGCTGATTCCAGCTGTTATCGATATTCGCCAGCTTAGCGGTGAGATCTTTGACCTGTTGCTCCAGCTGCGGCACGCGAGTGCGCAGGCTCGGTTCGGCACTCAACTGGGACAGTGGGATCCAGTTGGTTTTCCCTTCGGCATCACGAATCTGGCCATATTGGGAATCGTTGTTGACCTGCAACAGGGTGACTTCCTCTCCGGCATTCAGCTTGCCAATCAGGCGATATTGATCGCCCGGGCCGCTGCGTACCCAAGTAGATAATTCATCGGAGATATAACGCTTTTCGTCAGCAGCATGAACGGGGGCGATGGCGCTAAATGCCAGCAAAGAAAGGGCAGCAAGTGTGATTTTTTTCATTCGATGTCGTTTTTTCTTAATGGCGTAAAATTACCGGCACAGTCTGGAGACGCTTCTCAAAAATCTGAATGAGAACTATCCTGGTCTCAATCTGGTGCGAAAAGGGTCGTAAAAGCACAAGAAAGCGGAGACAGCGGGCTTCCGGTGCATTACTCTTCGCCAGATTAAACTCGTAAGTGCCAGCAGCGTATTGAATAAAAAATTATGACCATCGAAATCGAATTAAAGTTCATTGCCACACCACAAGCCGCCGAAAAACTCGGTGAAACCCTTGCCGCGTGGCCACATCAGCACTTCGCCGCGCGCGAGCTGACCAACATCTATTTTGAGACCGATGACAATCAGCTACGTCGTTGGGACATGGGCCTGCGCA
The DNA here is from genome assembly GCF_903970985.1 of Pantoea sp. ME81. Lineage (NCBI taxonomy): Bacteria > Pseudomonadati > Pseudomonadota > Gammaproteobacteria > Enterobacterales > Erwiniaceae > Pantoea > Pantoea sp. ME81. The sequence continues at coordinate 6,300 of NZ_CAJCKS010000037.1, forward strand.
TCCGCGGTGTCGATCAGCGTTATGAGATGACGCTGAAGGCCGCCGGAAAAACCGTGGGCGGTCTGCATCAGCGCCCGGAATATAACGTCGACCTCACCGAGCCAACGCTGGATATCGCCCAGCTGCCGGCTGAAATCTGGCCAGAAGGCACCGATGTGGCGGCATTACAGCAGCGCCTGCAACCGCTGTTCAGCACCCATTTCCAGCGTGAAGCCTGGCTGGTGCAGTTTGGTGAGAGCGAAATTGAAGTGGCGTTTGATCGTGGAGACGTTGCCGCAGGTGAATTGAGCGAGCCGCTGTACGAAGTGGAGCTGGAGCTGAAAAGCGGCCAGCGCGCCGACATGCTGAAGTTCGCTGAAGCCTTGATCACTGCAGGCGGCCTGCGCCTGGGCAGCTTGAGCAAAGCCGCGCGCGGTTATCAGCTGGCTCAGGGCAATTCTGCCCGTCCGCTGCGTGCGTTAGCGCTGCAAAAAATCGGCGCTAAAGCCACGGTAGAGCAGGGCATGATCAACGCGATGACCGCCGGTCTTAACCAGTGGCAGTACCATGAAGAAGTGTGGCTGCGTGGAAATGCCGATGCCAAAGAAGCGGTGATGGATGCGCTGGAAACCCTGCGACAGGCGTTCTCGCTATTTGGTGCGCTGGTGCCGCGCAAGGCGAGCAGCGATCTGCGTCAGAAGCTGACGCGTCTCGATGAGCTGTTAGCAGATGCAGAAATTGATGCGGAAACCGCCTGTTTTTCTACGGTCTCTGTTGATGCCCAGTTAGCACTTACTCACTGGCTGGTGGAGTCACAATGGCAGAACTGGCTGGATGATAAGAGCAAAAGCAAGCTGCAGGGGTCGTTCAAACGCTTCAGCGATATCATGCTCAGCCGTATTGCTGCCGATCTGCGTGAGACCTTTGTCGACGTGCAGCTGTTTAACGAATTTCAGGACAAATCCACGCGCCTGAATCGCCAGCTGTTAGCGGTGCATCTGCTGGCAGGGGCTTATCCAGCGGAAGAGGTGAATGTCTGGCTGGCAGGCTGGCAGGAGCTGCAGCATGCGATTCGCATCCAGCAGGAGCGCGGGTTGATTCAACTGGTTAATCTGGCCATTCGGCCATCGCCGTTCTGGCTGAATAGCGGAGTGAAACGCTAAGTCGGACGCACAATCGAATCAGGGAGGGAAGATGTTGTTACCGTTACCGGCGCTGATGCAGGCGCAGTTAGCTATCGTGGCCGAGCGCCTGAATATGCCGCCTTCCGCCTTTACGGCAGAGCAGGCGGGCGCGCTGACCTTTAGTGACTTTATCGTTGATAACCTGCAGCAGCATCCGGAGTGGTGGCAACAGCTCCAGCAGCAACCGCCTGCGCCAGATGAGTGGCAGCACTACAGCACCTGGCTGAATCAGGCGCTGGCAGGCGTAGTTAATGAAACTTCCCTGATGCGCGAATTGCGTCTGTTCCGCCGCCATATGCTGGTGCGTATAGCGTGGATGCAGGCGCTGCAACACGCCAGTACCGAACAGAGCCTGACGCAACTCAGCACGCTGGCGGAGATCCTCATCGCCGCCGCACGTGATTGGGTGTGGCAGGATTGCAGCCGCGATTTTGGCACGCCGTGCAATGAAGCCGGTGAAGCGCAGCCCATGCTGATCCTCGGCATGGGCAAGCTGGGCGGCGGCGAACTCAACTTTTCTTCCGATATCGACCTGATCTTTGCCTGGCCGGAAAACGGTGTTACGCAAGGCGGCCGTCGTGAACTCGATAACGCTCAATTCTTTACCCGCATGGGTCAGCGCCTGATCAAAGTGCTGGATCAGCCTACCGTGGATGGTTTCGTCTATCGCGTGGATATGCGTCTGCGCCCGTTTGGTGACAGTGGCCCGCTGGTGCTGAGCTTTGCTGCGCTGGAAGACTATTATCAGGAGCAGGGTCGCGACTGGGAGCGTTACGCGATGGTCAAAGCGCGCCTGATGGGCGACGACCAGGGCCACTGGAGCCAGGAGTTGCAGCAGATGCTGCGCCCGTTCGTCTATCGCCGCTACATCGATTTCAGTGTGATTCAGTCACTGCGTAACATGAAAGGCATGATTGCCCGTGAAGTACGGCGTCGTGGCCTGAAAGACAACATCAAACTCGGGGCGGGCGGCATTCGCGAAACCGAATTTATCGTGCAGGTGTTCCAGCTCATTCGTGGTGGACGTGAGCGCTCACTTCAGCTCCGTTCCCTGCTGCCAACGCTGCAGGCCATCGGTGAACTGGCTTTGCTGAGTACGGCGCAGGTGGAACATTTGCGTGAGGCCTATCTGTTCCTGCGTCGTCTGGAAAATCTGCTGCAAAGCATCAACGATGAGCAGACGCAAACGCTGCCGGAAAACCCACTCGATCGTCAGCGTTTAGCCTGGGCGATGGGCGCGGCGGACTGGGATGCGCTGATGGCGCAGCTTGAGCAGCAGATGGCAGGCGTGCGCAGTATCTTTGATGAACTGATTGGTGATGATGCGCCAGACGTTGACGATCAACCGCAGCTGGCTGAATTCGCAGGCCTGTGGCAAGACACGCTGGAGGAGAGCGATCTCATTCCTGTCGTGCCACAGCTGAACGAAGCGCAACGTCATGCGCTGTATGAATCGCTCAACAGTTTCCGCCAGGATGTCAGTCGTCGCACCATCGGACCGCGTGGGCGTTTAGCGCTTGATCAACTGATGCCGCGTCTGCTGAGTGAGGTTTGTCCACGCGAAGACGCCGATGTGGTACTGGGGCGCCTGACGCCGCTGCTGCTCGGTGTGTTAACCCGCAGCACTTATCTTGAGCTGCTGACGGAATACCATGGCGCACTTCGCCATCTGATCCGCCTGTGTGCCGCCTCGCCGATGGTCGCCAGCCAGCTGGCACGTTATCCGCTGTTGCTGGATGAACTGCTCGATCCCGCCACGCTGTACCAGGCGACAGCCACCGATGCGTATCGCGATGAATTGCGCCAGTATCTGCTGCGCATTCCAACCGATGATGAAGAACAGCAGCTGGAAGCGCTGCGACAGTTCAAGCAGGCGCAGCATCTGCGCATTGCCGCTGCCGATATCGCTGAAACGCTGCCGGTGATGAAAGTGAGTGATCACTTAACCTGGCTGGCGGAAGCCATTATCGAATCGGTGGTGCAGCAAGCGTGGCAAATGATGGTGCAGCGCTATGGTCGTCCTTCGCACCTCACCAGCGACAGCGAGCGTGGTTTTGCCGTGGTCGGCTACGGCAAACTGGGTGGCTGGGAGTTGGGTTACAGCTCCGATCTGGATTTGGTGTTCCTGCACGACTGCCCGGACGATGCGGAAACCGATGGCGAACGCGTGATTGATGGCCGCCAATTCTACCTGCGGCTGGCGCAGCGCGTGATGCATCTGTTCAGCACGCGCACCTCCTCCGGCATCTTGTATGAAGTCGATGCGCGCCTGCGTCCGTCTGGCGCAGCGGGCATGTTGGTGAGTACCTTTGCCGCCTTCGATGATTATCAGCGTAATGAAGCCTGGACCTGGGAACATCAGGCGCTGGTGCGTGCGCGTATTGTGTTTGGTGAGACGTCGCTCTGCGATCGCTTCAATGACATCCGTCGCGGCATTCTTTGCCTGCCGCGTGAGCGTCCTGCACTGCAAAAAGAAGTGCGTGAAATGCGCGAGAAAATGCGTGCCCACCTCAGCAACAAACACAAAGGACGCTGGGAGATCAAAACTGATGAAGGCGGCATCACCGATATTGAATTCATCGCGCAATATCTTGTCTTAGGCTACGCGGCAGAGCAGCCTGCATTGACGCGCTGGTCAGACAATGTGCGTATTTTTGAGTTGATGGCGCGTCAGGAGATCATGGATGCAGAAGAAGCGCAGGCGCTGACTCACGCGTACGTCACGCTGCGTGATGCATTGCACCATCTGGCATTGCAGGAGCTGCCGGGGCACGTCGCACCGGAATCTTTTGCTACTGAGCGGGCTGCCGTGCATCGCAGTTGGCAACGCTGGCTGGCTGCCACCGAATCTGATAGCGCGGAAGCGTAAAATAACGCTTCGCCCTTAGTGACCCGGCCTACAGGAAAGCGCGCAGCCCACGCACCTGTGGCTCGAAGTCTTATCGGGGTATGTTATTATCCGCGCATAATTTTGACCGTAGTCTGGAGTCTTTGGAATGAAAGTAACGCTGCCCGCTTTTGGCAAAGCCGCTGTGCTGGTTGTTGGCGATGTCATGTTAGATCGCTACTGGTATGGCCCAACCAGCCGTATCTCGCCTGAAGCCCCGGTACCGGTGGTGAAAGTCGATACCATCGAAGAGCGTCCAGGCGGCGCGGCCAACGTGGCGATGAACATTGCTGCACTGGGTGCTGGTTCGCGTTTGATTGGCCTGACGGGTGAAGACGATGCGGCACGTGTGCTGAGTGAGACGCTGGAAAAGGTCAAAGTCGATTGTGATTTTGTCGCGGTGAAAAGCCATCCCACCATCACCAAACTGCGCGTGCTTTCTCGCAATCAGCAGCTGATCCGCCTCGATTTCGAAGAGGGTTTCGAGCAGGTTGATCCACAGCCTATTCACGATCGTATGCGTCAATCGCTGGCGCAGGCCGGTGCACTGGTGCTGTCAGATTACGCCAAAGGCGCGTTGAGCAGCGTGCAAACCATGATTCAGCTGGCGCGTGAAGCCAACGTGCCGGTGTTGATCGACCCGAAAGGCACGGATTTTGAGCGCTATCGCGGTGCGACTCTGCTGACGCCAAACCTGTCTGAATTCGAAGCCGTGGTGGGTAAATGCAAAACTGTGGAAGAGATTGTCAGCCGTGGCATGCAGCTGATCGCCGATTATGAGCTCTCCGCGCTGCTGGTCACCCGCTCTGAAAATGGCATGACGTTGCTGCAACCGGGCAAAGCGCCGCTGCATCTGCCGACGCAGGCGCAGGAAGTGTTTGACGTCACCGGTGCAGGTGACACGGTGATTGGCGTGCTGGCCGCCGTGCTGGCGGCCGGAGACAGTCTGGAAGAAGCCTGTTTCCTCGCCAATGCCGCAGCGGGCGTGGTCGTGGGCAAACTCGGCACATCAACCGTGAGCACCGTTGAGCTGGAAAACGCTATTCATGCACGTCCCGACAGCGGGTTTGGTGTGATGACCGAAGCCGAGCTTAAAGCAGCGGTGGCGCTGGCGCGTCAGCGCGGTGAGAAAGTGGTGATGACCAACGGCGTGTTCGACATCTTGCATGCGGGCCACGTTTCCTATCTTGCCAATGCACGTAAGCTGGGTGACCGTCTGATTGTTGCGGTAAACAGTGATGCTTCCACCAAACGTCTGAAAGGTGAAACCCGTCCGGTTAACCCGCAGGAAAACCGTATGATCGTGCTCGGTGCGCTGGAAGCGGTGGATTGGGTGGTGCTGTTTGAAGAAGATACGCCACAGCGTTTGATTGCAGGTGTGTTACCGGATCTGCTGGTGAAGGGCGGCGATTATAAGCCGGAAGATATTGCGGGCAGTAAAGAGGTTTGGGCTAACGGCGGTGACGTGCGCGTGCTGAACTTTGAAGACGGTATCTCCACCTCTAACATCATCAAGACGATTCGCAGCCACTCATGATGAGCATTGAGATCCCAGAAGATTCGCTGTCATTAAAAGCGAGCACTGGGATTTTCAATGATTCGCAGCCACTCACGGCGAGCACTGAGATCTCAGGCGATTCGCAGTCGCCAACGGCGAGCGAAAAAGCAGAGGTATTCTGACTAAACAGGCGGCCAAAAGGCCGCCTGTTGTTGTTTGCGAGCAATGTACGCTCAGCAAGTGCTTGCGAGCGATATACGCCGCCGAGTCAGCTAGTTACTGCGGAGTGTCGATCTTACCCGCCGGGTCTGGTGTCACCACCGCAGGTGCCGGTGAGGCTGGGCTCTCACTCTCCAGTTTTGCCAGGCGCTGTTCCAGTGCGGCCAACTTCTCGCGCGTGCGCAGCAGTACCTGCGTCTGCACATCAAACTCTTCACGATTAACTAAATCCATGCGGGTTAACTGCGCCTGCAATACCTGACGAATTTTCTTTTCGACATCGTCGCCAAAGTCGCGAATCCCTTTTGGCATGGCTTCATGGACCTGGCGAGCCAGTTGTTCAATTTTTTTCGTGTCGATCATGATGATTTCCTGGTTGCGGTGGCTGATAACAGCACGTGTTCCGACTCAACAAAGGTTAAGTGTAATGCCTGAAACGAAAAGGTTAAACCTGAATTCCGCATCGCAGTAAATGCAAAAGCATTTGCGCTTTTGTCGATTGCCCGTCCAGATGATTGGCGTTATAGTGACCTCGCTTATTCTCAGGGCGGGGCGAAATTCCCCACCGGCGGTAAATCAGCTTCGGCTGAAAGCCCGCGAGCGCTTTCGCTGCAAAGTGAAAGGTCAGCAGATCCGGTGTAATTCCGGGGCCGACGGTTAGAGTCCGGATGGGAGAGGGTAACGACATCAGCCGGGCTTACGCCCGCGTCACGTTTTTGCCATGTGTATTATTTGCGCACTCCTAAGCACGCCCTGGTTCTGGTAACTCATATATTTTTTATAAGGTTTTTTACCATGAATCAGACGCTTCTTTCTGAATTTGGCACGCCGGAACAGCGTGTAGAACGCGCCATCGATGCGCTGCGTAACGGTCGCGGTGTAATGGTGCTTGACGATGAAAATCGTGAAAACGAAGGCGACATGATCTTTGCCGCCGAAACCATGACCGTAGAGCAAATGGCGCTGACCATTCGCCACGGCAGCGGCATTGTCTGCTTGTGCATTACTGAAGAACGCCGCCAGCAGTTGGATCTGCCGATGATGGTCGAAACCAACACCAGCTCCTATGGCACCGGCTTCACCGTCACCATCGAAGCAGCGGAAGGTGTCACCACCGGCGTTTCTGCCGCTGACCGCGTCACCACCATTCGTGCCGCTGTGGCAGATGGCGCGAAGCCGAGCGATCTCAACCGTCCAGGCCATGTTTTCCCGCTGCGCGCGCGCGAAGGCGGTGTGCTGACGCGTGGTGGTCACACTGAAGCCACCATCGATTTGGTGACATTAGCAGGCTTCAAACCCGCCGGTGTGCTGTGTGAATTGACCAATGACGACGGCAGCATGGCGCATGCGCCAGAAGCGATTGTGTTTGCCAAACAACACGATATGCCGGTCGTAACGATTGAAGATCTGGTGGCTTATCGCCGCGAGCGCGAAACGCGTCAGGCGAGCTAAGCCTCAGTTATCGCCATCAAAAGATCCGCGGTTTTTACAGGCTGCGGATTTTTTTTGCGCGAAAATGCACCTTCAATCCCCATTTTCACCGCCCAACCACTCCGCCATTTCTTATTCAAATTCACTGATAGAGATCATCACAGTTATCAGCGTTAATCCCGGCACGAAAGCGCGTATCGTAGCGGCTAATAAAGCGACACTTTCGTCAGAGGAACCATCATGAGCCACAACCGTATGCCCGCCCTGTTTTTAGGTCACGGCAGCCCGATGAACGTACTGGAAGACAATACCTATACCCGCGCATGGCAGCATCTGGGTGCAACATTGCCACGTCCGCGCGCCATTCTCGCGGTGTCGGCACACTGGTACACACGCGGTACGGCGGTAACGGCCATGCATAATCCGCGCACCATCCATGATTTTGGTGGCTTCCCGCAGGCGCTGTTTGATGTGCGTTATCCAGCACCGGGCTCGCCAGAACTGGCACAGCAAGTGATCGATTTGCTGGCACCGATTGACGTGCATGCCGACCAGGAGTGGGGATTTGATCACGGCTCATGGGGCGTGTTAGCCAAAATGTACCCGCAAGCCGATATCCCAGTGGTGCAGTTAAGTATCGATGGGACAAAACCAGCGGAATGGCACTTCGAACTGGGTCGTAAACTGGCATCGCTGCGTGACGAAGGCGTGATGATCGTCGCCAGCGGCAACGTGGTGCACAACCTGCGGATGCTGCGCTGGCAGGGTGCCGCCACAAGCTATCCATGGGCAGAAAGCTTCAATGAATTTGTGCGTGAGAATTTGAGCTTTGCCGGTGAAGCAGCAGATCATCCTTTGGTGAATTATCTGCAGCACGAAGGTGCAGGGATGTCCAACCCAACGCCAGAACACTATCTGCCGTTGCTCTATATCCTCGGCGCGCGTGCAGCTGAGGAGTCGATCAGCATTCCGGTGGAAGGGATGGAGATGGGCGCTATCAGTATGCTTTCGGTGCAGGTCAGTTAATGCACTGGCCGCCCGCGTCTGACGGGCGGCACAGCATTTATTCGATAAAGGTATGCGGGTAGAAGCGTGACAGATCCTGAGTGATCAGCGCGCGATCTTCACGAATGCCGATGCCAGCAGGTTGATCGTCAATCAGCCAGCTACCGATCAAGGTGTAGCTGTCGCCGAACTTCGGCAACGGATGGAATTGCTGGATGATCATTCCCTCTTCGCCGTACGGACCTTCAGCACGGGCGATCTCCTGGCCGTTTTCAATGATGCGAATATTGGCGCCTTCACGTGAAAACAGCGGTTTCACCACGTACTTGTCCATCTGCGGGGCATTTTTATCATCGGCAAAATAGGCGGGCAGCAGGTTGGGATGGTCAGGGAACATCTCCCACAGCAGCGGCAGCAGCGCTTTATTTGAGATAATGCTTTTCCACGCCGGTTCTAACCAACGCACACCGGCATCTGCCAGCTTGGTGGAGAACACTTCACGCAGCATAAATTCCCACGGATAAAGCTTAAACAGGTTGCTGATCACCTGATCATGCTGATCGGTAAACTGGCCTCTTTCACCCAACCCAATTTCATCGATATACAGGAATTCATTCGGCAGGCCGGCTTCGGTGGCGCAATCCTGCATGTACTGTACTGTGGCACGATCTTCTTCGGTGTCACGGCAGCAGGCAAAGTGCAGCCAGTTAAAACCGTGCTCCTGATGCAACGCGGCAAAGCGCTCAATCAACTTTTCCTGCAGGCTATTAAACTGGTCACTGCCTTGTGGCAGGTTGCCCGCATTGACTTGATCTTCCAGCCAGATCCACTGGAAAAAGGCGGCTTCATAAAGAGAGGTCGGCGTGTCGGCGTTATTCTCCAGCAGCTTGGCATCGCCTTTACCGTCCCAGGCTAAATCCAGACGGGAATAGAGCGACGGCTGACGCAGCTTCCACGAGTCTCGTACGAAGTCCCAGGTGTGTTTGGGAATGCAGAAGCGGGTGAGCAGTTCATCACTGTTCACCACTTTTTCCACCGCCTGCAGACACATCTGATGCAGTTCAGCGGTGGTATCTTCTAATTGCTCAACCTGTGCGAGGGTGAACTGGTAGTAAGCGTCTTCACACCAATAAGGTTCACCGTACATGGTGTGAAACTGGAAGCCATATTCGTTGGCTTTTTCGCGCCAGTCCGGACGTTCGCTGATAGCAATACGTTGCATACTGCGGCTTAGCCTCCCATCGAGCGGCTGCTGCCAGTGCTGCTGCGATTGGTGCTGGTGGCATTGCTGCGCTGCAGGGTGTTTTGTTTCGCAACGCTCTCACCGAAGCCACCACGCGTGATGGTGGAGGTGGTCGCTGGCTTAGGTGCCATGGCGGTTTTCGGCACGTTCATGCTGCGGCCTGAGGTCGCTGCACCATAGTTTTTGCCGGAAGCATCGACAAATTGACCGTTAGCCGGGCTGTTCGGGGTTTTCGGTGAGAACAAGGGTTGCTGCGCAAAGCCCGCGCCGCCGCCCATCATGCGACCCATCATGTAACCGGCCATCAGCGGCATCCAGAAGCTACCGCTCTGCTGCGCTTCGGCATTATTGGTGCTACCGACACCGGCCTGGGCAGGTGTTTGCTGGCACTGATTCTCACCGAACTCTGCGACGCAATCTTCGCGCGTGGCGTATTTCGGTGCGGTGCGTTCGGCTTCTTTCTTCGCATTGTTATACGCAGTGGTACATTGCGCGCTCTGGCTAGGGTTAGCTTTCGCACAATCATCCGCGTTTTGGTACAGCGATACTGTCTCATCGCTTTGTTCGCAGCCAGCCAGCATAAACACTGCGGTAACCGCGAGTGCCACTGGCGTTAAATGGCGTGCCTGCCAGCTTTTACGAAAAGCGGCATGACGAATATGTTTAGTCCGTTTCATTATTTTCATCCTATGCCCAAAGGTGGGGCTTAGGATAGGTGATGAGTGGTGGAAAATGAAGCGAGAAGCCGGATGGCTGGGGGATCTTTACGTTGTTATACGTTTGAATGCGAAAGGGGCCGCAAGCGGCCCCTTAAGGGATTAATTATCGAAAGGATTTCCGCTGCTGTGCGCGGCAGCCGGGCGCGCTTTCGCGGCGGCTGAAGGTGCCGAAGTTTTCGGACCATTATCGACACGTGAAGCCTGCTGGCTGTTTTCCGGTGCCACCACTTCAGGTGCGGTGGTGATTTCCTTGCCCAGCGTGCTGTTCAGCTGCTGCAGGTCCTGCTCATTCAACGTACCCAGCGCATATTTGATGTTCAGCTGGTTAATCAGGTAGCTGTAACGCGCATCAGAAAGTTGCTGTTTAGAGTTGAACAGGGTTGTGGTCGCATCCAGCACATCAACGATGGTACGAGTACCCACCTGATAACCGGCTTCCATCGCATCCAATGAGCTCTGAGCAGACACAACGGCCTGTTTGTAAGCATCGATGCTGCTGATAGACGCATTGACGTTGTTGAAGGACGAACGCACGGTCTGAATCGCACTACGATGTGCGCCTTCCAGCTGTTCGCTGGCGGCAACAAAGTTGTACTGCGCTTGTTTCACCTGCGAGGTCACCGAACCACCGCTGTACAGCGGCAGGGAGAAGCTCAGGCCAACCTGGTTGGAACCCGTGATGGAGTCAGTGGTGCCAGAACTCTGGTTAGCACGGCTGCCGCCATATTTGCTGTTAGACACACCAGTAGAGGCAGTCAGATCCAGCGTTGGCATATGACCAGATTCAGCAGAGCGAATTTGCTCGCGCGCCAGGTCCTGGCTCAAACGTGCAGATAACAGGCTGAGATTGCGGCTTTCAGCCTGCTTCAGCAAGGAAGCAACGGCATCCGGGCGTGCGGTTTTGAAACGATCGATATTCAGTGAAGCCAGTGCCAGATAATCCATACCGGTAATCTGACGCAGCGATTCCACCGCGTTATCAAGGTTGTTACGCGCGGTCACTTCGCTGGCCAGCACGCTGTCGTACTGCGCACGGGCGTTCTGCACGTCAGTGATCGCCACCAGACCCACGTTGAAGCGTTGGGTGGTTTGATCCAATTCGCGGTAGATCGACTGTTTCTGCGCTTCTGTGTAAGAAAGGGTATCAATCGCCTTCAACACGTTGAAATACGCCGTTGCGGTATTCAGAATCAGATCCTGCTGTGCAACCTGATAAGTCACATCCTGAATCCCGGCGGTTTTTTCCTGCAGCGACAGCGCACGCCATTTCGACATATCGAAAATGGTTTGTGTTAATTGCAGAGAAGCGCTGGTCGTGTTGGAATGAAGACCGCTGCTGTCACGGTAACCGTTGTTATAGGTATAATCTGCGCCCAGACCGAGCTGTGGCAATAAAGGGCTACGCGCTTCGTTAATTTTCTCAAAGGCTGCATCACGGTCAGCGGCAGAAGCACGCAGATCCGGGTTGCTAAGGCGCGCCTGCTGGTAAACCTGCAACAGGTTCTCTGCCTGGCTGGCAAGGCTAAATCCGCCCAGGCTCAACCCAATAAAAAGTGGGAGCAGTTTTTTCATTTGCATTCCTTTTGTTGCAGCAAATTGCACTGGTAGTGCTGCAGGTAAGCCAAAAAATAATCGCCGATTCTACAGAGGCGGCGTCAGAGATAAGTTGGCTGAACGTGCCTTCTTCCCCTAATTTACGTAAATAATTCAGAAAGAACCACTCGGACGGAGCACAAGGGTTGGCTTTTCTTCGCTCCATCCCAATCTGCATAAGGAACCAGATGATGGCGGGTGAAAAAAAATCCCCTGTGACTTTCACAAAAAACGATGTAGAAATTATTGCACGCGATACACGCTACGATGGTTTTTTTTCCATTGTCCGCTACCGTTTCCGCCATCGCCGCTTTAATGGCGAGATGAGCGGTGAGGTGGTACGCGAAGTTTTTGAGCGCGGACACGCCGCCGTGCTGCTACCCTATGATCCCTTACGTGACGAAGTGGTGCTAATCGAACAGATTCGCATCCCGGCTTATGATTCCAGCCCAACACCCTGGCTGCTGGAAATGGTGGCCGGTATCATTGAACCCGGTGAAACGCCGGAAGATGTGGCGCGTCGCGAAGCCGTAGAAGAAGCAGGCCTCAAGGTCGGGCGTGTGAAACCGATAGTGAATTACTTAGCCAGCCCAGGCGGAACGTCTGAACGTTTGTCGGTGCTGGTGGGCGAAGTGGATGCCAGCCTGGCAGAGGGAAATCACGGGCTGGAGGAAGAGAATGAGGATATTCTTGTCCATGTGGTGAGCCGCGAACAGGCTTATCGCTGGGTGGAAGAGGGGATTATTGATAACGCGGCATCTGTCATCGCCCTGCAATGGCTGGCGTTGCACCATGAAAAACTACGACAAGAGTGGAAGCTAAAATGAAACAGCGCTATACCCCTGACTTTCCCGAAATGATGCGATTGTGCGAAACCAATTTCGCCCAACTGCGTCGCCTGCTGCCGCGTGATGACGAGGCAGGCGCGTCGGTGATCTATCAGGTGAGCGGCGCCCGTTATCAGCTGACTATTCAAGAGTCGACGCGTTATACCACGCTGGTGGAGATTCGCCAGGTGGCCCCGGCAGTAAGTTACTGGAGCCTGCCATCCATGTCCGTTCGGCTGTACCATGATGCGATGGTCGCTGAAGTGTGTTCCACTCAGCAGATCTATCGCTTCAAAGCGCGCTATGATTACCCTAATAAAAAACTGCATCAGCGCGATGAAAAACATCAGATTAACCAGTTTCTTGCAGATTGGTTGCGCTATTGTCTGGCGCACGGTGCTGTAGCAGTACCGGTCTGCTGATAGCATACAACTATGGCGTGGAGAGAAAGGAAACGCTTTGGATAGCCTGCTTACTCTTCCTGCGGCAAATGGGGCCGATATCAGGATTTTACAAATCACGGACACCCATCTTTTTGCAGGAAAACATCAATCGCTGCTTGGGGTAAATACCTGGTCGAGTTTTGATGCGGTGCTGGACGCCATCATGGCACAACAGCGCGATTATGATTTGATTATCGCCACCGGCGATCTCGCCCAGGATCACACCGTCGAAGCTTATCAACACTTTGTAGCGGGCATTTCACGCCTGCCAAAGCCGTGTGTCTGGCTGCCGGGGAATCACGATTTTCAGCCCGCGATGGTCAATACACTTGCCGATGCCGGAATCGCTTCCGATAAACATGTGCTGTTGGGTGAGCACTGGCAGTTGGTGCTGCTGGATAGTCAGGTCTTTGGTGTGCCGCATGGCATGTTAAGCGAATACCAACTCGAGTGGCTCGACAAGGCGCTGCGCCTGCATCCTGAGCGCCATACGCTGGTGCTGCTGCACCATCATCCGCTCGCTTCCGGCTGTACCTGGCTGGATCAGCATAGCTTGCGCAATCCCCATCAATTAGAAGCGGTGCTGCAACACTTCCCGCGTGCGCGTAATCTGGTGTGTGGCCACATTCATCAGGAATTAGATCTCGACTGGCATGGTCGTCGCGTGCTGGCTTCTCCTTCGACCTGCGTGCAGTTCAAACCGCATTGCACCAACTTCACCATCGATAACGTCGCACCAGGTTGGCGCTGGTTAACCCTGAAGGCAGATGGCGTACTGGAAACCGAAGTGAATCGTCTGCAAAGCGATCTGTTCCGCCCCGATTTAGATTCCGAGGGCTACTAAGCGATGGCGGCGCTGATCTATCTGCACGGATTCAACAGCTCTCCGCAATCGGCCAAAGCCACACAACTGCAGCAGTGGGTAGCCCAACATCATCCGCACATTAATGTTCTGGTGCCGCAACTGCCCACGTTCCCCGCCGAAGCCGCCAGCATGCTGGAAGAGCTGGTGATGCAGTACGCCGGTGAACCGCTCGGCCTGGTGGGATCGTCGCTCGGGGGCTACTTCGCGACCTGGCTCTCGCAATGCTTTATGCTGCCGGCGGTGGTGGTCAATCCAGCGGTGCGCCCGTTTGAGCTGCTGGTGGATTATCTCGGCGAGAACCGTAATCCCTACACCGGCCAGCAATATGTGTTAGAGTCACGCCACATTTACGATCTGAAAGTCATGCAGATTGACCCTCTCGAAGCGCCCGATTTACTCTGGCTGCTGCAACAGACCGGCGATGAAGTACTCGATTACCGCCAGGCGCTGGAATACTACAGCGCGTGCCGCCAAACGGTCGAAGAGGGTGGCAATCATGCTTATATCGGATTCGAACGCCATTTTGCGCAGATCATTGATTTTCTGGGATTAAATGCTCCCTGATTGCTGCGAGATGGACCCCTATTCCTATTGCTAATCAGACAGTTACGATGAGCCAATCAAGTTATAATGCCGATGCCATTGAGGTCTTAACCGGCCTTGAACCGGTGCGTCGTCGTCCGGGGATGTACACCGATACCACGCGCCCAAACCATCTGGGCCAGGAAGTGATCGATAACAGTGTCGATGAGGCGCTGGCGGGTCACGCCAAACGCGTGGAAGTGATCCTGCATGCGGATCAGTCACTGGAAGTGATCGATGACGGTCGCGGCATGCCGGTAGATATCCATCCGGAAGAGGGTGTGCCAGCGGTTGAGCTGATTCTTTGCCGTCTGCATGCGGGCGGCAAATTCTCCAACAAAAACTACCAGTTCTCCGGCGGCTTGCACGGCGTGGGGATTTCGGTGGTCAACGCCCTGTCAAAACGTGTTGAAGTCACCGTGCGCCGTAACGGCGAGGTCTACGATATTGCCTTCGAAAATGGCGATAAAGTGCAGGATCTGACGGTAACCGGCACGGTCGGCAAACGTAACACTGGCACGCGCGTGCATTTCTGGCCGGATGAGAGTTTCTTCGACAGTCCACGCTTCTCGGTGTCGCGCCTGACGCATGTGTTGAAAGCCAAAGCGGTGCTGTGTCCGGGCGTGGAGATCGTGTTTAAAGACAAGGTCAATGATACCGAGCAGACATGGCTCTATCATGGCGGCCTCTCTGATTACTTATCAGAAGCAGTCAACGGCCTCCCCACCTTGCCGGAAAAACCCTTTGTCGGCAGCTTCGCCGGTGATGTGGAAGCGGTGGATTGGGCGTTACTATGGCTGCCAGAAGGCGGCGAACTGCTGACCGAAAGCTACGTCAACCTGATTCCCACTATGCAAGGCGGGACGCACGTCAACGGTCTGCGTCAGGGCTTGCTGGATGCGATGCGTGAGTTCTGCGAGTTCCGCAATATCCTGCCACGCGGCGTAAAACTGTCTGCGGAAGATATTTGGGATCGCTGCGCCTACGTGCTGTCGGTCAAAATGCAGGATCCACAGTTCGCCGGTCAAACCAAAGAGCGTCTCTCTTCGCGTCAGTGCGCGGCATTTGTCTCGGCTATCGTGAAAGATGCTTTCAGCTTGTGGTTGAACCAGAACGTGCAAGCCGCCGAAATGCTGGCCGAACTGGCGATCTCCAGTGCTCAGCGTCGTATGCGCGCGGCCAAGAAAGTGGTGCGTAAAAAGCTCACCAGCGGACCCGCACTGCCGGGCAAACTGGCAGACTGTAGTGCACAGGATCTGAATCGCACCGAACTCTTCCTGGTGGAAGGGGACTCCGCAGGTGGATCGGCCAAGCAGGCGCGCGATCGTGATTATCAGGCGATCATGCCGCTTAAAGGTAAGATCCTGAACACCTGGGAAGTCTCATCGGACGAAGTGCTGGCCTCGCAGGAAGTGCACGACATCTCGGTGGCGATCGGTATCGATCCCGACAGTGAAGATCTGAGCCAGCTGCGTTACGGCAAGATCTGTATCCTTGCGGATGCGGACTCCGATGGCTTACATATCGCCACCTTGTTGTGTGCGCTGTTTGTGAAGCACTTCCGCTCGCTGGTACAACACGGCCATGTTTATGTCGCCATGCCACCGCTGTATCGCATCGATCTCGGCAAAGAAGTCTTTTACGCGTTGGATGAAGACGAGAAAGAGGGCGTGCTGGAACAGTTGAAGCGCAAGAAAGGCAAACCGAACGTACAGCGCTTCAAAGGTCTGGGTGAGATGAACCCGCTGCAGCTGCGTGAGACCACGCTCGACCCGAACACGCGCCGTCTGGTACAGCTGACGGTCAGCGATGATGATGTCGAGCAGACGCTGCGCGTGATGGACATGCTGCTGGCGAAGAAACGTTCTGAAGATCGCCGTAACTGGCTACAGGAAAAAGGCGACCTCGCCGACCTGGAAGCTTGATGACCTGGGACGCTGCGGCGTCCCTTGTTATTTGGGCAAGCCAAACATTTTTACCGGGGAAAGGAACGTGAAAATCACACTGGAAGAGCTGCGCGCCTGGGTGGCGGTAGTGGATACCGGCTCAATCACAGCGGCGGCCGAGCAGCTCGATCAAACCAGTTCTGGTATCAGCCGGGCGTTGAGTCGGCTGGAAAGCAAATTACAAACCACGCTAATGCACCGCACCACACGGCGTCTCGCGCTCACCGAGGAAGGCTTGATCTTCCTCGATCATGCGCGCCAGATCCTTTCGTCGGTAGAACTGGCAGAAGAGCAGATCGCCCAGCGCCGAGACATTCCTTCAGGCAGATTGCGCATCAATGCCAACGCCCCCTTTATGCTGCACGTGATCGTGCCGCTGGTGGCGGAGTTTCGGCAGCGTTATCCGCTGATCCAGCTGGAGTTGAACACCGACGACATCATGATCGATTTGCTGGAACAGCAAACCGATATCGCGATCCGCGTCGGCGAGTTACGTGACTCCACATTGCGCGCCCGCGTGTTGGGCAGCAGCGCTACGCGTTTGGTGGCGAGCCCGGCTTATTTGCAACAGCATGGCGAGCCTGCCACGGTAGAGGCGTTAGCAGCTCATCAGCTGCTCGGCTTCAGTCAGTTGGATGCACACAATGTCTGGCCCGTATGGCAGCGTGAAGGTGAGTTTTTGCAAATTAAACCCACGCTGTCGGCTTCCAGCGGAGAAACCCTACGTCAGCTGGCGCTGGCAGGCCAGGGTATTGCACGTTTGTCTGATTTTGTCAGCCGTAAGGATCGTGAGCGGGGTGATTTAGTGCAGGTGCTGGAGCAGGAAACGCGCGAATGGCGTCTGCCGATTCATGCTGTGTATTACCGCAACCAGTCACTCACCTCGCGCATTACCTGTTTTCTCGATTTTCTGCGCGAGAAGATTGAACAAGATCGCCTGCTATAAAAAAGCCCCTGCACAGGCAGAGGCTTAGACTATTAACGAACCGGCTCTAATACCAGGATCTTCACATCCACCACATCGTCTTTAATCGTGGCGCGATGCGCATCCATATGCGGCATTTGCTGATGCTGCTCAAGATGGCGCAGCGATTCCCACTGCTCCAGCATGAAAATGGAATCTGGGGAATTTTGCTTCCACGGCACCTGCGCCTGATGGTCAACCAGCGCGTCATACTGATGGCAACCCTCTTCTTCCAGCACGGTGGGGATCAGTTTATTGATGGCATCCAGCACCACATGACGGCGGCCTGGCTTGACGCAAATTTCTGCAACGACGGTTAACATAGCGCTTCCTCTTTTCCCGGTGTGCTTACAGTTAAGCAAAGATCTGGCTGAGATGAGTCCGATAACGTTCGATATCGCGTGGCACGTCCGGCATCTTGATCACATCGTTACAGATAAAGGTCGGTAAACCTTCCATGCCAAGGAACTGGTTGGCTTTGTGGAAGTGCAGATAGAGACCATCCACGCCCACGCCTTCGAAGAACTGCTCAGGATCATTAAACGCTTCCAGCGGTGCGTTCCACGTCAGCGACAGCATGTATTTTTTGCCCTGAATCAGACCGCCTGAACCGTACTTTTTGCCCGCATCGCTGCGCGTACGACCATCACTGGCATACAGTGAACCGTGGCCTTCGGTGAACACGTCATCAATGTATTTTTTCACCGTCCACGGCTCGCCCATCCACCAGCCAGGCATCTGATAAATCACCACATCGCTGTCGAGATATTTCTGCACTTCTTCTGCCACGTTGTAATCGCTGTCTGCAAGGGTAACAACTACGTTATGGCCCAGATCGCGCAGCTGGCTGGCTGCCACGTCAGTGAGGGTGTGATTCAGTTCGCCTTTCGAGTGGGCAAAAGTTTTACCGCCGTCGATGATTAAAATATTGCTCATGGATGATTCGCTCCGTTTCCCGTTGATGGCGCACACTGTACGCGCGCAGGCGAAGCAAAAAAATGTGTGATTGATCACAAGACTTTTGCTAATAAAGCAACAATGCGCAGGGCTATGCAACAATCCGCGCGCAAACCAACATCAACATAAAAAAGAAGAAACCATGAAAACCGCGATACTGAGTGCATTACTTCTGGTGAGTGGCGCTGCGTCGGCGCAATCCCACCTCGACGAGATTCGTAGCAGTAAAACCCTGAAAGTCTGTACCACGGGAGACTACAAACCTTACAGCTATCTGCGCAGTGATGGGCAGTATGAAGGGCTGGATATCAGCATGGCGCAGTCATTGGCGGCGAGTCTGGGCGCCAAAGTGCAGTGGGTGCCGACCACCTGGAAAACCATGAGTGACGATTTCGTGGCGAAGCAGTGTGATATCGCGCTGGGTGGCGTGTCCGTTACCTTAAAACGCCAGCAGATAGCCTGGTTTGCCGAGCCGCTGGGTGTGGATGGCAAAATCCCACTGGTGCGCTGTGATGATAAAGACAAATACCAAACCGTTGCGCAGATCAACAAGCCGAGCGTGCGGGTGATTGAACCGGCTGGCGGCACCAATGAAGCCTTTGTGCACAGCCACTTACCGCAGTCGACGCTGCAACTGGCCGATAACGTCGGTATTTTCCAGCAGCTGGTGGATAAGAAAGCCGATGTGATGATCACGGATGCGTCCGAAGCGCTGTTCCAGATGAAGCATTACCCCACGCTGTGTGCCATCAATCCGGATAAGCCGATGCAATACGGTGAGAAAGCCTACATGATTCCGCGTGATGATATGAGCTGGAAACTGTATGTCGATCAGTGGCTACATCTCAGCACCGCCACCGGCGAATATGCGCAGATCGCCTCGCAGTGGCTGGGTGTGATTAAGTAAACTCAGGCCTGATGCATCGCGCCGCTACTGGAGCGGCGCGATTATTGCGTGGCTTAAAAGGGGCAACGTGGCCCCATTCGGGTACTCAGCGATACAAACTCGCTTTACCCAATCCACCAAACAGATTCATCTTGTAGCGGATCACTGCTTTGGCGGCGGTAATCGCTTCCGGATAAATCACATTGGGATCCCACCAGGTTTCACGTGCCAGAATCTCGCGCAGTTTGGCGAAGTAGGCGTACTTCATATCGCTGGAAATATTGATTTTGCCCACGCCGAGGGTCACCGCCTCAGCAATCTCCGCATCCGGGTTAGCAGACCCCCCGTGCAGCACCAGCGGAATATCGGTGCGTTGAGCAATATCCTTCAGAATATGCATCTGCAGTTCCGGCTTCATATCTTTTGGATAGATACCGTGCGCGGTGCCAATTGCCACTGCCAGAGTATCGACGCCGGTGCGCTGGATAAAATCTTCTGCCTGCGCCGGTTCGGTATAGATCACCTTGCTAACGCCACCTTCCACGGTGGTGCCGGTATCGCCAATGGTGCCGAGTTCACCTTCCACCGACACGCCCACCGAATGCGCCAGCTTCACCACCTCTTTGGTCAGCGCCACGTTCTCTTCGTACGGCAGCAGTGATCCATCGATCATCACCGACGTAAATCCACATTGGATGGCGCGCAGCACCTGCGCAATCGATGCACCGTGGTCGAGGTGAATGGTGAAGGGCACTTTGCTCTTCAGCGTGCGTTCCCGCACATAGCCAAAGAATTCATCGGTCACAAACTCCAGCTCACTCGGGTGAATCGAGATGATCGCCGGGGTGTTAGTGGCTTCGGCTTCCTCCACCACGGCACGGATAAAGCAGCTGTCTGCTACGTTAAATGCGCCGATGGCGTAGCGGTGTTCACGAGTCGGTGCCAACATCTCTTTCATTGAAATCAACATGTTAATATTTCCTCAACGTGAGTTTTACCAGAGCCGACGCGTGCGCCGACCCGATGATGGATAAAAAGGGAAATGCTTCTGCATCCTGTTGCTGCACGACTTATCGCGCGGTATCTTGCCGCTGCTTTAAATCACGATGACCGAAGCGGCTTTTCAGGTGCGTATTCATGCGTCAAATCACGTGCGTTCGTTTCAGCACTACGCTTAAATGCGTACCCTACGGGCCCCCGTAGGGGTGCCATTTAGGGTGAGCGCGCTCGAGCACTACGCTTTGCCAGCCGATCCCGACCAGCTCAGATACTCAATCACCACTTCACGGCAGGCGGATTCCATCAGCCCAAGCAG
Organism: Pantoea sp. ME81; assembly: GCF_903970985.1. Lineage (NCBI taxonomy): Bacteria > Pseudomonadati > Pseudomonadota > Gammaproteobacteria > Enterobacterales > Erwiniaceae > Pantoea > Pantoea sp. ME81. Next base: position 26,843 of record NZ_CAJCKS010000037.1, read on the forward strand.
ATCGGCCAGTTCCGCGTGCGGATGCTGTTTCAGCGCCTGCTCAACCGCGTTTTTACCGGCATCAAACACGGCGGCACCGACGTTAATCTTCGCCACACCATGCTGACTAACGCGGCGAATATCCTCGGCGGGTGTGCCCGAACCGCCATGCAGTGCCAATGGGCGTGTTGAGACCGCATGCAGCTCCTGCAAGCGCTGGAAATCAATCTTCGGCTTCACGCCCGCTGGATACAGCCCGTGCGCAGTGCCCACCGAAATCGCCAGCAAATCGATATCGGTTTGCTCAATAAACGGCAGCACGTCAGCAACTTGCGTCATCTTCACGGAGGCATCGGCTAACTCGTAGGTCGGCGCATCGGCGATATGCCCCAGCTCGCCTTCGACGCAAACGCCAGCGGTGTGCGCCATCTTCACTACCGCTGCGGTCTGGCGAATATTTTCGGCCAGCGGATCGGCAGAGGCATCGATCATCAGGCCGGTAAAGCCGGCGCGGAATGCCTGACCAATCAGCGGAAAGGCTTTGCCGTGGTCCAGCGCCAGCGCAACCGGCACGGTGGCGTCTTTCGCCAGCGCCTGCACCAGCGGCACCGCCACGGCAGGTGGGAAGTGCGTGCTGTGACCCTGATAGACATTCAATATCAGCGGTGCGCGCTGTTGCTCGGCGGCCTGAATGGCAGCACGCGCGGTTTCAAGGTTGAAGCAGTTAATCGCCAGCACGGCATACTGCTGCTTAGCGGCGGCCTGAATCAGGTCATTCATCATGGCAAACATGGTGGCTCCTTATTCCAGTGTGAATTTGATCTCTTCGTCGCGGACGCCAGGGGCTTCCACGTCATCGAACTCTTCATCTGCCTGCGTCACTGGCTTCTTCATCAGCGACAGCATCACGCCACACACCACGGTGCCGATGCCCAGCGCCAGACAGAACATCAGCGGTTTGGTGAACAGCGGCACCACAAACATGCCGCCGTGCGGCACCGGTGCTTCCACGCCCCACACCATAATCAGCCCACCGGCGATGGCAGAGGCCACCACGCAGCTGCCGACCACACGCAGCAGGTCACGCGCCGCAATCGGAATCACCCCTTCGGTGATCATGCAGATACCCATCGGGAAGGCGGCTTTCAGCGCCTCTTTCTCCGCTTTGGTGTACTTATGGCGCGTCAGCAGATACGACAGCGTGATGCCAAACGGCGGAATCATTGAGCCGACAAACTTCACTGCTTCCGGGCCATAAATCCCGTCGACCAGCATGCCGTCGGCGAACAGCGACATGGTTTTGTTGATGGGGCCGCCGAAGTCAAAAGTCGCCATCGCACCCAGCACCGCACCCAGCACAAACTTCGATCCGCCCTGCATCGATTCCAGCAGATGAATCAGCGCCTTCTGCAGCCAGACAATCGGCTGGCCAATAAAGGTCATCATCAACAGACCGGCGATGATGGTGCTCAACACCGGCAGCACCATAATCGGCATCAACCCCTGCATTGACTGCGGCAGCTTAATGGTGCGGCGCAACAGCAATACCGTGTAACCCACCAGGAAGCCGCCGAGCATACCGCCGATAAAACCGGTGCCGATCTGCCCGCAGATAAAACCGACGATCAAACCGGGCGCAAAGCCGGGACGATCGGCGATGGAGTAGGCGATGGCCGCGCTGATCAGCGGCACGATCAAGCCCATGCCCCAACCGCCGATCTGATTCAACATCCAGGCGATAGTGCCGGTTTGCTTGCCGACATCCGGCCCGCCAATCACCTGGCCGAGCGCGATACAGATCCCGGCGGCGACGATCAGCGGGATCATCCAGGATATCCCGGTGAGCAGATGGCCTTTGATCTCTTGTCCGTACTGACGTTTGTTGTCGTTCATGATGGATCTCCTCAGGCACGCGCCAGTGAATCCGCCACTTTTTCGAGGAATTTCACCGGTGACTTGATCACCACTTCGGTTTTCACTCGTACGATGGGTTTGCCCTGAAAGCGTTCTTCACCGTTGATCTTCACATCAATGGCGAGGATCACCACGTCAGCGGCAGCGATGTCTTCACGCGTCAACGCGGTTTCAGTGCCGATGGTGCCCTGGGTTTCAACGTGGATGGTGTGGCCCAGTGCATGAGCGCCTTTGATCAGTTTTTCACGCGCAATATAGGTATGCGCGATGCCTGCCGTGCAGGCCGCTACACAGACGATATTCATGTGTCACCTCAAAAAGTTAGGGGATTAACAGAGGTCGGTTTCGGCGTACTGGCTAAACAGCCGGATGATATTGCTGGGGTCGTTTTCCACCAGCAGTTGGGCTATCACCTCATCATCGGCCAGCGCGCTGGCCACCTGCGACAACAGGCGAATATGGGTGGTGTTCTGATCTTCCAGTCGCACCGCGAACAGGATGATGCAGCGCACCTGGCTGCCATCGAGCGTTTCCCAGGGGATATCCTGTTGGGTACGACCAATGGCTAATGTGGTGTGTTGGACGGCGGAAGACTTGCCGTGCGGAATGGCAACGTGGTTTTCGAACCCGGTTGAGCCCTCAGCTTCACGCAGCCAGACATCTTCAATAAAGGCTGCACGATCGGTGATGGCGCCGTCCTGATACAGCAGATCGGTCAGTTCGTTGATCACTTCTTCTTTGGTGGTGGCGGTGAGCGCCAGGTTAACGCGGCGTGGCGTCAGAATGCGGGAAATGTCCATGGGTTTTACCTCATTCAATTAATGTTCAGCCAACGCGCAGTGCGCGCCGTCCGGCAGCTGGCTGCCAATCATGGCGTCAGTGACCCGCCGGATATCGTCATCGTTAAAAAATGCACTCACATACACTGCTGGGATTGGCCCGGCGTTGAGATGGATAGTGGTGATCACTAAATCCACTGTCTGGTTCTGACAAAACGCGGCGTGATTGCTGGCAGAGACCACACCCGCAATTTCCCAGTCAGGGAACGCCCGCAGGATGCGGCTCTTCAGCAGATGCGACGTCCCCACGCCGCTGGAACACACCACCAGAATGCGTTTATGGGCAATTTGCCGCTCCAGCGCGGCCTGGAAATGCACGCAGAGATAACCGATTTCGTCGTCAGCCACTGGCGAAAGCCCGTAAGTGCGAGCGGTTAATTGCATCGCCTGGTTCGTTAACGAAAATATGCCTTTCATTTCCTGCTGAATATCCTCCAGCAGCGGATTGCGAATATGAATATGATATTTGAGTCGATTTAATAGTGGCTTTATATGCACCAGTAAGCCGTCAAATAATAATCGGTCCTGCGCTAAATCTTGTTGAATAAAGGCTGCGAAACGATCAATTAATTCACAGGTTATTTTTACGGACTCTGCGGTGCAGAATTGATTATGCATCGGCGCATTATCGCCGCGCTCTTCCACCACAATGCCGGATGACACGATATATTGATAAATAAAACCCACTTCATCGGCGGGCAGGGCACAGCACATCCGCTGTTCAATCTGCGTCACCATTTGCTGGGCAATCAGTAAAATGCGCTGATCGAGATCCTGCATTGTGGCCAGAGTTGCCAGTGCCAGCGCATTCCCCTGCGCCATCCGGTGCATCATGATCAGAATATGGGTGCAGAGATTCAGATACCAGGCATCGCCCAGCGGGTAACTGAGTTGCTGCTCCATCTGTTGCAGCAGTGTCTGCACAAAAGCCACATCCTCATCGCCAAAATAATGCACCAGTGCCTGCTGGCTGCCGGGATCGAGACGTGGCAACAGCGGCGTACCGGCAACGTTTTGCTGCATCACATCATTGATCAGGGAGACCATTGCCTGACGCAGCGCCTGTTCGTTACCTTCGATATGGGTGCCACCTGGCCCACGTTGCAGCGTCAAACCCAACGGCTGCAGCCACTCTTCAATCACCTTCAGGTCATTCACAATCGAGGCGTGGCTGATAAAATAGCGTTCCGACAGCTTACTGATAGAGGTCGCACGCGGGGCGTCACTCAGCAACTGCGAGGCAATTTTTACTCTGCGGCTGTTTTGCCCCAGCGCATCGGCACTGCTTTCATCGCCGTTGAGTTGCTGCTCCAGTTGCAGGCGCTGCTGGATATCATCAACCCGCAAACGCACGCCGCGGCCTGGGGTTTTCTCCAGCGTCAGTGACCAGCTACCAAGCCAGCTTTCCAGCCACTGCAAGTCGCGCTGAATCGTCTTTTCTGACACGCCCAACTGTAGGGCTAATTCTCTGATCGGCTGCGGTGCAGCATGTTGCAACAGCAGTTTGACTAAACGGTGTTGTCGCGAAGTCAGTATTTGCATTCGGTCACCCTTTATTTTGGCAAAGCGTTTTTAAGATTATTTCCTCGTTATCTATTTCTTCATGCCAGAAATCAGGAGCGCAATATTGATGTCTTATGGAGTATAAATTTAGGAAAGGACGGTGTAAGCAACAATACTAAATGTTGTCCATGATTACGGACAGCTTTAATACACCTGAAATAGTTAATAATTAATTGCGATCATGCTCACATATTAATGGGGATATTCATTGTGATATTGATCTCATTCCTTTTTCATTTTCCAACCGATATCACGTTATTTAATGCCATACGATTCTGCCTGCGGTCATTGGCTTCCCTGTGACTAACTCGCACGAATAAGGTACTATCCTCGCCAAATGAGCGCCGGATGCCCCGCCGTTGCGGGCCACGAAGTGAGGATGCGAGCTTAATGAGCGAATTGACGCAGGATGGTGCAGAGCGTCTTGCCCTGCACAAATTTACGGAAAACGCGTACCTGAACTACTCCATGTACGTGATCATGGACCGCGCACTGCCGTATATCGGCGATGGCCTCAAGCCGGTGCAGCGCCGAATTGTATACGCGATGTCGGAACTGGGCCTCAATGCCAGCGCCAAATTCAAAAAATCTGCCCGTACCGTCGGTGACGTATTAGGTAAATACCATCCGCATGGCGACAGCGCCTGTTATGAAGCGATGGTGTTGATGGCACAGCCGTTCTCCTATCGCTACCCGCTGGTGGATGGTCAGGGCAACTGGGGTGCGCCGGACGATCCCAAATCCTTCGCCGCGATGCGTTACACCGAGTCACGCCTCTCCAAATATGCCGAGATTTTGCTGGGTGAGTTAGGACAAGGCACGGTCGATTACATCCCGAACTTCGACGGCACCATGCAGGAGCCGAAGATGTTGCCGGCACGTCTGCCGAATATCCTGCTGAACGGCACCACCGGTATCGCCGTGGGCATGGCCACCGATATCCCACCGCACAACCTGCGTGAAGTGGCGGAAGCGGCGGTGAAGCTGATCGACAAACCCAACACCACGCTGGATGAGTTGCTGGATATTGTGCAGGGCCCGGATTATCCGACCGAAGCCGAGATCATCACGCCGCGCAGCGAGATCCGTAAAATCTACCAAAGCGGGCGCGGTTCGATCCGTCAGCGCGCGGTGTGGAAGAAAGAAGATGGCGATGTGGTGATCACTGCACTGCCGCACCAGGTTTCCGGTGCGCGCGTGCTGGAGCAGATCGCTAACCAGATGCGCAATAAAAAGCTGCCGATGGTGGAAGATCTGCGTGATGAATCCAACCACGAGAACCCAACGCGTCTGGTGATTGTGCCACGCTCGAATCGTGTGGATGTGGAGCAGGTGATGAATCATCTGTTTGCCACCACCGATCTGGAAAAGAGCTATCGCGTTAACCTGAATATGATTGGGCTGGATAGCCGTCCGGCGGTGAAAAACCTGCTGGAGATCCTGTCTGAATGGCTGGTGTACCGTCGCGATACCGTGACGCGCCGCCTGAACTATCGTTTAGAGCGCGTGCTGCGCCGCCTGCATATCCTCGAAGGTTTGCTGGTGGCGTTCCTCAACATTGATGAAGTGATTCACATCATCCGTACCGAGGACGAGCCTAAGCAAGTGCTGATGTCGCGCTTTGAACTCAGCGATACGCAAGCCGAATCCATTCTGGAACTGAAACTGCGCCATCTCGCCAAACTGGAAGAGATGAAGATTCGTGGTGAGCAGGCGGAGCTGGAGAAAGAGCGCGATCAATTGCAGGCGATTCTGGCGTCCGAACGCAAGATGAGCAACCTGCTGAAGAAAGAATTGCTGGCAGATAGCCAGACCTACGGTGACGATCGCCGTTCGCCGCTGCATGAGCGTGAAGAAGCTAAAGCGCTCAGCGAAACCGAGCTGGTGAGTGCCGAGCCGGTGACGATTGTGCTGTCGCAGATGGGCTGGGTGCGCAGCGCCAAAGGCCACGATATCGATCCAACCGGTCTGAGTTACAAAGCCGGTGACAGTTACCTCGCCGCCGCACGCGGTAAGAGCAATCAGCCAGTGGCCTTTATCGACTCCACCGGCCGTAGTTATACGCTGGATCCGACCTCGTTGCCGTCGGCGCGCGGGCAGGGCGAGCCGCTAACCGGCAAACTGACGCCACCGCCAGGTGCCGCGTTTGAACAGGTGCTGATGGAAGCGGACGACCAAAAACTGTTGATGGCCTCCGATGCGGGTTACGGCTTTATCTGTACCTTTGCCGATTTGATTTCGCGCAACCGCGCCGGTAAAGCGCTGCTAACGTTGCCAGACAATGCCAAAGTGATGACGCCAATGGCGGTGCATTCGGGCGATGATATGCTGCTGGCGATTACCCAGGCCGGACGTATGTTGATGTTCCCGGTGGGCGATCTGCCACAGATGTCGAAAGGCAAAGGTAATAAAATCATCTCTATTCCATCAGCGGATGCCGCTGCGGGCGTGGATAAGCTGCAGTGGTTGCTGATTCTGCCGCCGGGCAGTTCGATTACCCTGTATGTCGGCAAACGTAAGCTGATTATGCGCGATGAAGATCTGCAAAAAGTGCGTGCCGATCGCGGTCGTCGTGGCAGCGTGTCGCGTGGCCTGCAGCGCATTGATAGCGTGGAAGTGAACGCGCCAGCGCGCCCGAAAAGTGACGCCAGTAGCGAAGAATAAGACTGACCAGGCAATGGATTGCCCAACTTGAGGAAGCTATGTTACTAATTTTACGCACGATTATTGTTATCGTTTATTCGATTTTGGTGTGCATCTTCGGCAGTATCTGGTGTTTGTTCTCACCGCGTAATCCTCGCCATGTGGCGACGTTCGGCCACATGTTTGGTCGCCTGTCGACGGTGTTTGGCGTCAAAGTCGAGCTGCGCAAACCCGCCGACGCGGAGAGCTATGGCAATGCGATTTACATTGCCAACCATCAGAACAATTACGACATGATCACGGCGGCGAAGATCGTGCAGCCGACCACGGTCACCGTCGGCAAAAAGAGCCTGCTGTGGATCCCATTCTTTGGTCAACTCTACTGGCTGACCGGTAATTTGCTGATTGACCGTGATAACCGCGCAAAAGCGCATGGCACCATCGGTGAACTGGTCGAGCAGTTTAATAAAAAGAAGATTTCATTCTGGATGTTCCCGGAAGGTACCCGCAGCCGTGGCCGTGGTTTACTGCCGTTTAAAACCGGTGCGTTTCATGCTGCAGTGGCAGCAGGTGTGCCGATCATCCCTGTGGTGGTGTCGAATACTCACGGCAAAGTGAAACTTAATCGCAGGAACAACGGCCTGGTGATTGTTGAAATGCTGCCGCCAGTGGATACCAAACAGTTTGAAACCACCTCGGTGCGCAAATTAGCCACCCACTGCCGCGAATTAATGTCTGCTAAGCTGGAAGAATTGAACGCCGAAGTCGCCGAACGCGAAAAAAACGGTAAACTCTAGCCATCCACGGGGTAGAAACGCTGCCCCGTGCTCATCACAGCAAAAACTCACTAACAAGAACAACATGGACACGGCGTCTTCACGCCCCGCTCAAAAGGTCTGAAGTTTTATGTCTTGCAGCAGACGTCAGTTTATTCAGCTTTCCGCCGGTGTTGCGCTGGCGACCAGTAGCATGCCTTATGCCGCCTACGCTGCGGCTCCGATGGGCGATGTGCCGCTTCCTGTTCCGCCACTGCTTGAGTCTCGCCGTGGCCAACCGCTCTTTCTGACGCTGCAACGCAGCCATTGGTCATTTAGCGGTAATAACAATAAAGTGCCGGTCTGGGGTATTAATGGCCTGTACCTCGGTCCCACGGTGCGCGTCTACAGCGGCGATGACGTGAAGTTGATTTACAGCAACCGTCTCAATGAACCGGTGGCGATGACGGTAAGTGGATTGCAGGTGCCGGGTGCCTTAATGGGCGGTGCACCGCGCATGATGTCAGCCGGCGTTGACTGGGCGCCGGTATTGCCGGTACGTCAGGGCGCATCGACCTTGTGGTATCACGCCAATACGCCAAATCGTATGGCGCCACACGTCTACAACGGTCTGGCGGGCATGTGGCTGATTGAAGATGACGTCAGCAAAGCGCTGCCGCTGCCCAAACACTATGGCGTTGATGACTTCCCGCTGATTATCCAGGACAAGCGTCTCGATAACTTTGCCACGCCGGTTTATAACCCACCATCAGACGGCGGTTTCCTCGGAGATACGTTGCTGGTTAACGGCGTGCAGAATCCGTATGTCGAGGTGTCGCGTGGTTGGGTGCGTCTGCGCCTGTTGAATGCTTCGAACGCGCGTCGCTTTGATTTGAGCTTCTCGGATAATCGTCCGTTTACCGTGATTGCCAGCGATCAAGGCTTCCTGCCTGCGCCCGTTGCGGTGCAAACGCTGTCGCTGGCACCCGGTGAACGCCGTGAAGTGCTGGTGGATATGTCGCAGGGCGATGAAGTCTCGATTACGGCAGGGACTGCGGCGGGCCTGATGGATCGCCTGCGTGGTCTGTTTGAACCTTCCTCCATCCTCGCCAACACGCTGGTTCTGAGTCTGCGCCCCACCGGCTTACTGCCGCTGGTTACCGACAATCTGCCGATGCGTTTATTAGCGGATCAGATTCTGGATGGCGTGGCGGTGCGCACGCGCGAATTCCGCATTGGCGACAGTGTGCCGGGCATCAATGGCGCACTGTGGGACATGAGCCGCATCGACACCACGGTGCAGCAGGGCACCTTTGAACGGTGGATTATCCATGCCGATCGCCCGCAATCGCTGCATATTCAGGGCGTGATGTTCCTGATCAAAAGCGTCAATGGCGCACAGCCGATGGGCGAAGATCGCGGCTGGAAAGATACGGTATGGGTGGATGGTGATGTGGAGTTGCTGGTGAGCTTCCCGCAGAGTTCGTCGGATCACTTCCCGTTTGTCTACTACAGCCAGACGCTGGAATTAGCCGACCGCGGCACGGCGGGGCAGTTGCAGGTCAATCCGGTGCCATAAGAAAAAAGGTGCGCAGCGATGCGCACCTTACAACAGATCGTCAAATCGACAGGGTCACGATTCATAGCAACCCGCGCATGACCGCATGGCTGTTGTGAAGCCAATACAGGCGAGCACGCATTGACCGTATCCGCCTGGCGGTTAAACGGTGCCGACTTAGCCGTTAAAGCTCTCCGGATCCGGCCCCAAACGATTTCCTTTATCCAGCTTAGTGATCTCGCTGATCTCGGGTTTTTCCAGTCTGAAGTCGAACACCTGGAAGTTTTCACGAATACGTTCCGGCGTCACCGATTTTGGAATCACCACTAATCCGCTATCCAAATGCCAGCGAATCACAATCTGCGCTGGCGTCTTACCGTATTTCTTCGCCAGTTCGCGGATGATCTCCTGATCGAATACTCCTTTACCGCCTTGCGCCAGCGGGCTCCAGGATTCGGTTTGGATCTGATGCAGTGCGTTCCAGGCATGCAGGGTGCGCTGTTGCAGCATCGGGTGCAGCTCAATCTGGTTCACCACCGGCGAGACGCCTGTTTCATCGATCAGGCGTTTGAGATGGGCTTCATGGAAGTTACAGACGCCAATGCTTTTGGTTAAGCCCTGCTGTTGCAGCTCAATCATCTTTTTCCAGGCTTCAACGTAGTGATCTTTTTCCGGGCACGGCCAGTGCATCAGATAGAGATCGACGCTCTCCAGTTGCAGTTTCTTCAGGCTGGTCTCAATCGCCTGCTGACCGTTCAGCTGGTCGTCATTCCACAGTTTGGTGGTAATGAAAATGTCTTCGCTTGCGACATCTGTGTCCTGCAGTGCCTGACCGACGGCTTCCTCATTTTTGTAGATGGCGGCGGTATCAATCGAGCGATAGCCTACTTTTAGGGCCTCGACAATCGCCGCCCGGGCATCCTCGATACTCGCTTGCCAGACACCGAGTCCGAGTTGCGGCATCATATTGCCGTCGTGCAGTTTGATAATGGGTTGCTCTGCCATAGTTGCTCCTTATCTGTCGCAGTGACTTACCGTAAAAGCGCTGTGGTTAAGTCTAGTCAACAAACTCAACCGCAGGATCATTGTGGCAATCACCTCGCCCTTTTACCCTGGTCATTTCTGCCAGAATCTTGCCTGATTCTGCTGAAGGGTGGAGCTTTGAGCAGCATTGCGGCACACTGATTTTTTTGCTGCCTGAGAGTGATCCATGCCGAACGATGCCCTTTGCCGCCAGCTGGCGCAGCGCGTAACCGCGCTAATGAATGATGCACGTAAGCCGCTGTGCGCTGTGGAAAACGTCAAGCTCATCTACGCCTGCGAAACGCTTCCGCGCACGCCGATGATGTATCAACCCGGCATTGTGATTCTTTTTCAGGGACGTAAAACCGGTTATCTCGGCAGCACGGTGTTTCATTACGACGCCACGAAGTATTTGATGCTGACCGTACCGCTGCCGGTGGAGTGCGAAACCGAAGCCACTCCGGAAGAGCCGTTGGCCGGCATGTGCCTGAGCGTGGATATCGCCAGCTTGCAGGATCTGTTGATGGATATTGGCGAAGACGAACAATTTCAGCCGCAGTTGCAAACTTCCGGTATCCATTCGGCGTTTATGAGTGAAGAGATGCTGTGCGCTGCCGAGCGTTTGCTGGATGCGATGAGCCATCCGCGTGATGCGCGCGTGCTGGGCCCACAGCTGGTGCGGGAAATTATCTATTACGTGCTCACCGGCCCGATTGGCGGTGCGCTACTGTCGCTGGTGAATCGCCAGACCCAGTTCAGCCAGATTGCGCGCGCCTTGCGACGCATCGAAAGCCATTTCGCCGAAAGCCTCAGCGTCGATATGCTGGCAGCCGAAGTGAACATGAGCGTTTCGGCGTTTCATCACAACTTTAAAGCCGTCACCCAAACCTCGCCGCTGCAATATCTGAAGCGCTATCGTCTGCATCAGGCACGATTAATGATGTTGCAGGATGGGATGAAAGCCAGTGCGGCAGCGGTACGTGTAGGCTATGAAAGCCCTTCGCAATTCTCGCGGGAGTTTAAGCGCTATTTCGGCGTGACGCCGGGAGAGGAAGCCAGCCGCGTGCGCCAAACGTTGCCGTTTGACGCCGCCTGAAAAAATGCAGACAAATGTGCATTTAACGAAATGGCCCTGAGCGAATGGTTGCTGTCAGACGCCATCTGAATGGCCAAATGTCCATGAATGCGCGCGCGACGAAACTGCACTGAACCATTGAAGGGTTACCATTTATGGCAACCCGTATCGGATTAGCACGTTTTCTGGCGGCGTTTTTTCCAGATCACCACGATGCTGCCGGTCAGACCGACAAACAGCAACACCATCGGCAGCACCATCAGCACCGCCATCACCTGATCTTCGTGACGCTTGATAAACGGCACCTGACTAATGCCATAGCCCATGGCGACCACAATCCCGACCCACAGCGCGCCGCTCAGCCAGTTAAACAGCTGGAAGCGCCCATTCTGTAAACCCGAAATGCCCGCCATGGTCGGCAGCAAGGTACGAACAAACGCCAGGAAACGCCCGACCAGCAGCGCCATCAAACCGTGGCGGTTAAACAGATTCCAGGCGCGCTGATGATATTGCGCCGGCAAATGCATCAACCAGCTTTTGACCATCCGCGTATTGCCCAGCCATCGCCCCTGTAAATAACTCAACCAGCAACCCAGGCTGGCGGCAGTGGTCAGAATCACCATGGTGGGCACGAAATCCATCACGCCTTTGGCAATCATGGCGCCTGCGAGCAGCAACAGGCTGTCACCCGGCAGAAAAGAGGCAGGCAACAAACCGTTTTCCAGAAACAGCGTTAAAAACATCACGCCGTAGACAATCCACACGACATCCGGATTGGCCAGCGCGGCAAAATCCTGATGCCAGAGCGCGTGAACAATCTCATGTAAAACACCCATCTGCTATCCCATCGAGTCACAAGGATTCTATTTTAACCATCTGTGGCATCGCAGACGTTGATCTCACCGATGCGGCACGAAATGGTTTAGGTTTTGTTTAAATATTTACTGTTTTAAGCGCGCAAAGCCCGCTTTCAGGTCGTTCAGCAGGTCATCAACGTGTTCAAGACCAATATGCAAACGCACCAGCGTACCGTCGAAATCGACGCCGCCTGCCGGACGAATCTCCGCCAGCTCTTCCGGTTGGTTGGCCAGAATCAGGGATTCATAGCCACCCCAGGAATAAGCCATGCTGAAATGGTGGAAGTGATCGAGGTAATTCGCCAGCTGCTCACGGCTCAATTTTTCATGCAGGATGAAGGAAAAGAGTCCGCTGCTGCCGTTGAAATCGCGCTGCCAGAATTCATGACCTTTACTCTGCGCCAGCGCCGGATGGTTGACGCGCGCCACTTCCGGTTGAGCGGCCAGCCATTCGGCAACCTGCAAACCGCTCTCTTCATGCTGGCGCAAACGCGTACCGAGCGTGCGCAAGCCGCGACTGGCCATGTATGCCGTATCGGCATCCACCATCT